>NZ_JCAKMW010000013.1:0-97202 GCF_059515805.1 Acinetobacter sp. CY05
TTCGCAAGAGATGCGATGGATGTCTGGTGATTTGTAGTCATAAATTTTAGTCCCCACTTGTTTTTAAGTGGGGACTAAATTAAGGCTTATAGGATGAATTCATAAGGTGTGTTCAGCGGACGCTTACAAAGTTCACATCAAAGATGACAATATTTATTCATCATGAAGGAGATCAATCAGAATCTTTCAATAGATTGAGATTGCATCGAGGATCTTTGTAATTCTCTACATAGTAAGCATCCGCTGAACCCCACTTTTCTAACCCATGAATATCACGATAGTGTCCACTAAAATTTAAGTGGACACCTATTTATGGATTTAAATACAGTTATAGACAGTACATCACCGCTAAAAAAGCCCCGTCGAACCTTCACGGCTGAATTTAAACACCAGCTTATTCAGCAGTGCCTGCAGCCAGATACATCAGTGGCCAAGGTGGCAATGCAACATCAGATCAATGCAAATCTGTTGCATAAATGGATTCGCCAGTCCATATCAATGCCCCCAGTTCTAAAAAGCCCACCTCATCCTCAAACCGACTTTCTTCCAGTCATTCTTCACTCGACTCCAGTCAGACAAGAAGTACCTCCACCACCTGTACCAGAGAAGAAAGCTCTCGCTCATATCAGAATTCCACTGCATCACGAACAAGATTCCGCACAGGATCAGATGATCGAGATCGATTGGCCTGTGGAATCAGTCACTGAATTACTCGTGCTGATACAGGGTTTGACTCAATGATCCGTATCGATGAAATCTGGTTGTCTACTCAACCGATGGATATGCGTGCAGGGGTGGATACTGCCATGGCTCAGGTGTTGAAAGCCTTTGGTTCGATCAAACCCCATTGTGCTTACCTGTTCTGTAATAAACGTGGTCATCGCATGAAAGTACTGGTACATGATGGCCTGGGCATCTGGCTGTGTGCTCGGCGTCTAGAACAGGGCAAATTCCACTGGGCCCAGGTTCATCAAGGTGAAACCATCTCACTCAGTTTGGAACAATTACAAGCATTAATACAAGAAGGCTTACCTTGGCAGAGAATTGGACAAGTGCAGGTCGTCACGATGCTCTAAACCAAGCCACTTGGTTCTGCTATTCTGCAAAGGTTCTATAGCATCGTATTTATAATTTCAGGCATACTATGTTCATGAATACGATGCCTGATTTAAGCCAACTGACCCATGAACAACTACTGGAATTCACCAGACAGTTGGCGATGCAGCATCAGCAATTAGAAAAATCAAATCAGCAACTAGATGCCAAAGTTCAACATCTATCCATTCTCAATCAAAAATACGAGCATGAGCTGGCACTGTTTAAAAAACACAAATTCTGCAGTAAAAATGAACATCTCACCGCCAAACAAATCCATCTGTGGGATGAAGCGGTTGAAGAAGATATCGCAGCAGTCGAGCTGGAACTGGAACGGCTGAATTCAGATAAAACCAATGTAACAACACAGAAAGCCAATAAACCTAAACGTCGTCCATTGCCAGATCATCTAGCGACTGTACGTATTGAGCATGAACCAGCATCAACGCAATGTGCTTGTGGATGCCAACTGCGTCGTATCGGTGAAGATGTCAGTGAAAAATTGAATTTCAGACCGGCACAGTTCTATAAAGAGCAACATGTACGTGGCAAATGGGTCTGTGATCAGTGCGATACGCTGACACAACAAGCGATGCCTGCGTATGTCATTGATAAAGGTATAGCAAGTCCTGAACTACTGACCCATGTACTGGTATCTAAATATGCTGATCATTTACCACTGTACCGTCAGCGCCTGATCTATCAACGGGCTGGTGTTGATCTTTCTCGATCTACTCTTTCAGATTGGCTTGGTCGCTGTGGTGTTGAACTAGAACCTCTAGCCAATGCCTTAAAAGAGGTAGTGTTGCAACAGCAGGTGATTCATGCAGATGAAACACCAGTCACCTTCATGCAACTTGGTGATCAAGAGAAAAAACCGAAAAAAGGTTATGTCTGGGCTTATGCCAGCACACAATACAATCCTATTCAGGCGGTGATCTATGACTTCCAGCCGAGTCGTTCAGGTCAGCATGCAGAAGACTTTCTGCAAGACTGGCAGGGTCATTTGGTCTGTGATGATTACAGTGGCTATAAAGCCCGTTTTAAATCAGGTCAAATCATTGAAGTGGGCTGCATGGCACATGCGAGACGTAAATTCCATGAACTGCATGTGACTGGGAAAAGTCAAATTGCTGAACAGGCATTAGTACTGATGCAAAAACTCTATGCGATAGAAGCAGAACTCAGACAAGCGACCATCAATACAGCACAACAACGCTACGACTATCGGCAACAACATAGTCAACGGGTGATGCAACAACTGTATGTATGGCTCAACCAGCATGCTCTCAAGGTGCCACCGAGTTCTGCCACAGTCAAAGCCATTAATTACAGCCTAAAACGTTGGCGTGCTTTAAGCCGCTATCTAGATGATGGCAATTTACCTATAGATATGAGCAGCATTGCTGCGCAAGGGGTAGAAAACCAGATGCGTCCCTGGGCCTTGGGACGTAAAAACTGGCTGTTTGCAGGTTCTCTACGCAGTGGTCAGCGAGCGGCGAATATCATGACGCTGATTCAGTCAGCAAAATTGAATGAGCTGGATCCGTATGCCTATTTAAGTGATGTGCTGAAAAGACTACCGACACATAAAGTGACCCAAATAGAAGAATTACTACCACACCGATGGAAACCTGATCCCCATTAAAATATAGCGATGGGGTTCAGCGGATGCTTACGTCACAGGATTAGTTGAGATTAATTGTTCCGCAATTTGCTCTTCTTGAAATAAAATTTCCTCCTTATACGAATCTAAGAATAAATAATCTGTTTCTTTAAATAATTTTTGGTGATACTTAGTAAAACCAAAAGCTTTTAACCTTATCAGTTCAGGGGCTTCCAGATCTGAAACTCCTAAAACAATATTCTGGCTAGCTCCGTGTACACCATGTAGGTAATCTATTTTGACTTCTGTATCCCTATAAATTCGAGAGTAAGTATCTGTATAATTGAAGGAAAAAATCTTACTAGGTCTTACCCAATCTTCTGCATCAATATTTATTTGATGAGCTAAAGGAATCAGCGTTTTTATCAATTTGTTAAGGTAGACATTAAAAATTCCAACAAATTCATTTAGCCCATTTAACAAATGACTTAAGAATAATGAAATATCGAAACCATTTTTCAAATGCTTATTGGGAGAAAACTCCTTATTAAGATAAAAGGTTGAAAATTCTCCGCCATTTTTCATCGACTTACGTTCTTGCACAAAATCAAAACTCTTAAGAATTTGAAGATTTCGTTGGCTAAACTTATTTCCTGATTCAGTAGTACTCTCTAACGCATCAACTGTCTTAGCAGATTCATTTAAGTCAGAAATATAAGGAAGTACATTCCCACAAGCTAACAAAACCTCTTCAATTTTATTTTCGAAATCAATCCAAGAACCTATATCTTTTGTATGCTTTTCAAAATATCTGTACCAAGTATTTTTTCCTAATTTATCTTTTAGATCAGACAAATCATCTGCACTCAAGTTAGCATTTGAAATATCATAAAAGAGCTTTGTATGAGTGATAAAAACATCCTTTTTGGCTAACAAATGAGAAAACAGGTTATCAAATCTCATATCTCCCTTTTCTAAATTCCAATCTTCTATACTTTTCATTACAATCATAAAGTGATCGTATTTAGTCGGCAAATAATGTGATAAGTCAAAACCATTGCCCACAATTAAAATATTTTCAGCCACCCTATCCCCCAATAAAAAAGCGTATCAATTGATACGCCTAACATAGAAGAATGGCTTAAAAAAGCAACCTAACTTTAGGGGCATACAGCCGTTTGGAAAGACTTGGTATTACTGCCACGGCTACATTTATAAGCCGCTTTCTTATCCACTAAATTCCATTGCTCATCCACTAACTTAAATTGATAGGTGGTACGAATTGCACTCACAGAATCATCCATTAAACCTGACTCTAAAACCGTCACTTGCGCGGCAGTTGGCGCTTCCACACGGTTAAATACCTGACGAATCTCGACTGCATTTAATTCTGATTCTAAATTTGGCTGCGCCTTTAACACCTGCTCAAGTGGCGTATAAGACGAATGCACCACCCCTTTGGCTTTATTAAATAAATTTTCCGTGGTGGCACACGCAGTAAGTGATGCCAATACAGCAGTTAAAGCGAAAAAACGTAACATATAATTATCCTTAATTGTGTTTATAAAATTTGATCATGCCGCGCCTAAAAAAAAAATTCTATGGCAAGACTGTATAAAAAAAGCCCCAACAACTGTTGAGGCTTTTTTGCTTAATTGATCATATTAAAGATCAAATAATTTACCAGGGTTCATAATACCGTTTGGATCGAATACTTGCTTTAACGCTTTCATGTATTCAATTTCTTCTGCTGAACGGCTGTATTCAAGATATGGCTTTTTGGTCATACCTACACCGTGTTCCGCAGAAATAGAACCGTCATATTTCTTCACAGTATCAAACACATATTTATTTACAACTTGGCATTTCGCAAAGAAGTCGTCTTTGCTTAAATCGGCAGGTTTTAAAATATTTAAGTGTAAGTTACCGTCACCAATATGACCAAACCAGCAGATTTCAAAGTCTGGGTAGTTGTCAGACACAATTGCATCAATTTCTTTAATAAATGCAGGAACATAGGTAATTAGTACTGAAATATCATTTTTGTATGGTGTAAATGGCGCAATCGACTCAGAAATATCTTCACGTAAACGCCATAAGCTCTCCACTTGGTCTAGGCTTTGGCTTAACACGCCATCCCATACCCAACCTTGTTCCATACAGTGCTCAAAGATTTCCATCGCCTTGTCCATAATTGGCTCAAATGGCGCTTCAAACTCAAGTAAGACATAGAATGGGCATTCGGTTGCAAATGGACGTTGTACATGACCATGATCAAGTACTTTTTGCATCGCAAGTTCACCAAAGAACTCAAATGCTGTTAAATCAATTTTCGCTTGGAATGCATGAAGTACAGGCATCACCGCTTCAAAGTCAGGTACACCCAGTACCATCACTTGTAAGTCTTGTGGTTGACGCTCTAGCTTAATTTCAGCTTCTGTGACTAAACCTAAAGTCCCTTCACCACCAATAAATAAGTGTTGTAGCGCATAACCTGTGGCATTTTTAATCATGCCTTTGTTTAAACGCAGTACATCACCTTTACCAGTCACAACTGTTAAGCCTAGTACCCAGTTACGTGTCATGCCGTATTTAATAACTTTAATACCACCCGCGTTGGTACCGATGTTACCGCCAATTTGACTTGAGCCCGCAGAAGCAAAATCGACTGGGTAATACATGCCCTGTTCTTCAGCATAGTTTTGCAACTGTTCAGTCACTACACCTGCTTGTACACGTACCATACGGTCAGCTGGGAAGAATTCCAAGATTTGGTTCATCTTGTCCATACTGATCACGATTTCACCGTTGGCCGCTACAGCACCCGCTGATAAACCAGTACGACCACCTGATGGTGTTACTGCAACATTAAATTGGTTGGCAAGTTTAACAATCTGTTGGACTTGCTCTGTGCTGGAAGGAAAAACGATGACCGATGGATTTGGGTCGAAGTGTTTGGTGTGGTCACGTCCCCAATTTTCGAGGCTGTCAGCATCAGTTTTAATACGGTTTTCACCGACGATAGCTGTTAATTGAGCCAATAACTCAGGTGTTAAAGCGACTGGAGCATTCATCGTTTGCAGACCTAGCAAGAAGTTTATTCACAAGAATATGAGCAAAAAACAAACATTTAAAATGAATATTTTTCATCTCATCATGCACAAAAATCGTTCCATTTTTTGGAGGTGGTTTTTGCGGGACACTATTATAAATCATTTTTGCCCAAGACTCGCAGAAAATGGCATTTTTGCTAATGTCGCTTACAAATTACAGGCTTAGTTAGACCGAAATTTTAAAATTAGGCGATATTTTCAACATGCAAGAAAATCCATGGGTCATAAAGCAAATGTTTATAGTGTATTTTCCTATGCTATCATATTGCCACTAAATTTGGCCTTTGTAGCGGAGCCGTAATGAGCCAACATCTTTCTCTACCTAAAGATAAAATCCGTTTCTTATTGTTAGAAGGCGTGCACCAAAACGCAATCGACACATTAAACGCAGCGGGATACACCAACATCGACTATCGTAAAACAGCGCTTGAGGGTGAAGCACTGAAAGAAGCGATTAAAGATGCGCATTTCATTGGTATTCGTTCACGTACTCAGTTGACTGAAGAAATCTTTGAAGCTGCGAACAAACTTATCGCGGTAGGTTGTTTCTGTATTGGGACGAACCAAGTGAACTTAGACGCAGCAATGCGCCGTGGTATTCCAGTATTTAACGCACCATATTCAAATACGCGTTCGGTTGCTGAACTGGTACTTGCTGAAGCGATTCTTCTTCTACGCCGTGTACCTGAAAAATCAACAGATACACACGCTGGCGGTTGGAACAAATCTGCGGTAGGTTCATACGAAACTCGTGGTAAGACTTTAGGTATCGTCGGTTACGGTTCAATTGGTTCACAATTGTCTGTGCTTGCTGAAAGCATGGGTATGAAAGTGATTTACTTTGATACAGTGACGAAATTACCACTTGGTAATGCACGTCAAGTCGGTTCTTTAGGCGAGCTGCTTGCCAATGCTGACGTGGTGTCTTTACACGTTCCTGATGTTCCGTCTACACGTAACTTCATGACCAAAGACCAGTTTGCACAAATGAAAGAAGGTTCAATCTTCATTAACGCGGCACGCGGTACATGTGTCGTGATTGAAGACTTGGCTGATGCTTTAAAATCTGGTCACCTTGCAGGTGCTGCGGTTGACGTATTCCCGAAAGAGCCTAAAGCCAACGGTGAAGAATTTGTTTCTCCACTTCGTAACTTGCCAAACGTGATCTTAACACCGCACGTTGGTGGTTCAACCATGGAAGCTCAAGCAAACATCGGTTTAGAAGTAGGTGAGAAATTTGTCGCTTACTCAGATAAAGGTATGACTTTATCTGCGGTGAACTTCCCAGAAATCGCGTTACCATTGACTGAAGGTAAACACCGTTTACTTCACATCCATAAAAACGTTCCAGGTGTGTTGTCTAAAATCAACAACTTGTTTGCTGAACATGGCATCAACATCTCTGGTCAGTCTTTAATGACTAAAGGCGATGTAGGTTATTTAGTCATGGACGTAGATGCGACGGCATCTAAAGAAGCACTTGATACATTACATGAAGTTGAAGGCACAATCCGCGTTCGCGTATTGTTCTAATTCAATTTAAATAAAAGCCACAGTCTTTAAGGCTGTGGTTTTTTTATTGTTATGCACACTCTTTTTCGCCTACCACAGCTGCACGCTATTATTTTGTTGATCATTGCCATGATCTCTATCCAAAGTAGTGGCTCCTTGGCCAAGGTTTTATTTGCCGATTTCCCGATTTTAAGTGTTTCCGCTATGCGCTTATTTTTGGGAGCAACTATGTTGGCCATTGTGTTTCGAATTTGGCAGGTCAATTTTAAACATATTCATTATTCGGCAATCATCAGCTATGGCATCGCCTTAGCGGGTATGAATATATTGTTTTACTTGTCTATTGCACGCTTACCTTTGGGTATTGCGGTGTCATTTGAGTTTATTGGCCCGTTAAGCGTAGCACTGTATTACGCACGGCAAAAGTTTGACTTTGTTTGGGTGGGTCTGGCCATTTTAGGGTTGGTGCTACTGTTTCCCTTTAATCACACAGCCTCACTTGACCCGCTGGGCATTTTCTTTGCTTTAAGCGCAGGTGCATGTTGGGCGTTGTATATTGTGGCTGGGCAAAAACCATCTGGGGTTTCGGGTAATCATACGGTATGTTTAGGCATGTGTGTGGGCATGCTGTGTTTAATGCCAGTGGCTTTATACATGGGCATGCCCAGTGCGGTGTGGCAACCTCATTATCTGATGCTCTTTGCAACTTTAGCCCTATTGGCCAGTGCCTTACCCTTTTGCTTAGAAATGTATGCCCTACGTCATATGACACCCTTGGCTTTTGGTACCCTGACCAGTTTAGAACCTGCCATTGCTGCATTATCGGGGTTTATTTTTTTAAGTGAACAACTGTTATGGACGCAGTGGTTGGCTTTAAGTGTGATTATTTTGGCCTCTATCGGTTGTACTGTTACCACACAGCAGGCTAAACAAAAAACTCAAGCTCAGCTTAAACAAGAAAAAACCACGCCATAGCGTGGTTTTATTCTATTAAGTTGGTGTGGTGACACATCCCTCATCACTATCTACACCCCCATCAATTCTAGATGGCGTTAACTCCATAATAAAAGACATTCCAGAGTTACGTTCAAATCCATATGAACCAAACATGGTGTCACAATAGCGACCATTTAACACCGAAGCAAATAGATTGATAGAGTGGATAGGCCCCTGATCATAGACCTCAAAACCTGTATAAGGTGCTGGTAATGCAATATGAGTACGTACACCAAATGGAATTTGATAAACCAGTGTGTTCCACTCTCGATTGGTGTTCTCTATTTCTACTGTTAACTCACATGGCTGACCTGTTAAATCTTCATCTACATTATAGGCTTTACATTCTGCGTAGAAATCAAGCCCCAACGTATCAGCTAAAGTTTCTAGCTCTGTCAGTTTAATCACCACATTTTCAGACGCATCTGAAATCTGCGTACCACGGTAACGTACCCATTGATTATTTTTCCACATTAAGGGGGTCTTTGCCTGCCATTGTAAATTTTGATGATTGGCTAAGGTACTGACTACCTGACTACTTGACAGACCAATGCTAAAAGGAATTTGGTTATTTAACACACCCTGACAAGACGTCGCTGTTCCATCTGCTAATTCACAACTGACATTATTTTTGGTGGTTGGCAGTTGCAATTGAATGATGACTGGTGAGTCCGTTGAACTTTGCGCTTGACCAATGAAACCATTTCCCACTCCATAGGCTTTCCAAGCAATACTTGCTTGGGTGGGTATGTTAACAACTTCTAGACCACTGACTGGAATATGTGAGTACTTAGTTACTCGAGAGCCATCATTTAAGCGAATCTCAGCCATTGCATGACAAGGTAAAGCTTGTCCTTCAGCCATACATTGCACCAATAAAGTACCGTCATTTTCAAACTCTAAATCCCAGTTCCATGTCGAAAAATGCGATACAGTGGCATGCACTGCCAAACCTGTCGAGGACTGAGCGGATTCGACTACATGGCCTATACCTTCTTCTCGCCATAAGCCTTTGGCTTCATCAAAATACCACATTGGAATTTCTGTACCGACTGTCATTTCTTGATTGGCAATATTTTCAATGGGTAAATCCATCATCAAATCTGCGCTTTTACCGCGAGCCAACTGTAAGGTTTCACCTTGTTCATTTTTAAAAGTTGCCGATATCATCCCTGCACTAATTAAATCCACAATATTGTTTTGATTATTTTGTGCTACACCATTGGCAGGCATTGCATTTAAATCAGTACTTTGAATATCCCAAGGGGTAAATTCGATGATGACTTTACCTGTGGCAAGTTGACCATTTGGACGTACAAATGCGTTCGCAGGAATAGTGATACTGGCATTTAGTTCTGAGCTTTCAATAACTTGTGCTTGTTCAATTGTAGCCACTTCAATTAGGTTTTTTACCATTAACAAACTTGCATTCATACTTTCAAGCTCTGAGGCTTTAATGCGTAGCGCTTGATTAACAAAACCTGCTTTTTCGATCTGCACCACAACATCCTGAGCAGCTTGTGGAATATTCACATTAAAATTGGCTTGACCTGCGGCATCTGTAGTAAAAGTTTGCCCTGCTATTTTAATTTTGGCATTGTTAATCGTGTTGCCCGTGGCTGTTAAGATTAAGGCTGAAACTTGTTTTTGAATTGTATTTTCTGTCGGTGGTGTCACTGGATCATTTGAACTCGATCCACCACAACCAATTAAACTCAGACCAATCATACTGGCCAATAGCACTTGCTTCCATGGAGATTGCATGTGTTTTTTCCTTATAATGGTTATAAAGTTTTGTTTAATAATGCTTCAACTATAGCTTGCAATTATATTGTTCATTTTTCAAGCAAATATAAGCATTTGATTACATTTTTGCCGGTATTATTTAAAGCTATAATAAACGCCAACTCCTATTCGAATTTTAACTTATGGCTCGTCCGCAATTGCTTGCAGTATTGTTTATGGTGCTTTCTATGATCTCGTATCAAATTAGCGCCTCATTTGCTAAACAGCTGTTTTTGCAGATTGATCCTTTAAGTGTCACGATTCTAAGATTATGTTTTGCATCAATAATTGTTTTTGTGATGTTCCGTTCATGGCATATTTTAAAGCGGCTGAGCTTTTTAAAATGGCGTGATTTAATCTGCTATAGCGCAGCACTATGTTTAATGAACGTGCTGTTTTATCTGTCGCTTGGCGAACTACCCCAAGGGATTGCGGTGGGTTTAGAGTTTATTGGGCCTTTAGGGCTTGCCTTACTTTCTATTCAAAAAGGTAGTGACTATATTTGGGTTGGATTGGCAATTTTAGGGATTGGCTTAATGGTGCCATGGCAGCAAGCACTAGCAGGTAATTTCTCAGTTTTTGGTGCGATTTGTGCTTTAAGCGCAGGTTTATGTTGGGCATTTTATATTTACTTTGGGCAAAAAGTGGTACAGCAAAACATTGGCATGCATGCGCTGACCATTGCTATTACGTTATCTGCACTGAGTTTATTACCGATTGGTTTATATCAAAATGCCCAAGCCTTACTTAATATCGAATATTGGCCGCAGGCGCTAGCCATCGCGATACTGGCGACTGCCATTCCTTATGCCTTAGATTTACAAGCCTTAAAGCGTTTAAGTAAATTAAGCTACGGTACTTTATCAAGTCTCTCGCCAGCTTTGGCTGCACTGACAGGTTGGGTATTATTGGGCGAAACCATCGCCTTTTGGCAATGGATCGCTCTGGGCTGCGTGATGTTAGCTTCAATTGGGGTTAGCATGCGAAGTAAATCCAGCTAAACGCTTGCCACGTTGAGCTCAATCACTCACTTAAACTAAGGCATCTTTATCAGACTTTTTATATTTTTGATATTCAGCTAAATAATGTTTGGCTAAACTGGTTTTTTCTTTGTCCGCTAAAATTTTTCCTGCTTGCTGGAAAAAACCGTGCTCTTCTTCATCTAAATGATGCAGCACAGTGTCTACCAGTTTCTTGGCTTTATTGAGCCAGCCTGGGTTACTCATTTCGAGTTCTGTTAGCTCTTCGAGCAACTCATCCATTTTATGATGTTCGGCTAAGGCATGGCGGGTAATGTTCAGACCTGAATCACTCATCATTAATGGAATATAAAAATAACGATCTTCCCCAACAGCATGTGCGAATAATTCATTTTTATAGCGCTCAAATAATGCTTTACGTTCAGGACTATCACCTGAGGTGTTTAGTAAAGCTTCCCCTAATTCACGTTGTTTTTGATGACTTTCTCTTAATGCTTCAAAAATATTCATAAATGATCCTTGGCGATAGCTGATGATCGGTTGAATATTTTTTATACTTAAAAACCCTATCGCTTGAATATAGTAAAGCTGTAACTTAAGCGCATTAACCTACAAAAATTTGATAGCTTAAACGTAAAATTAATACACTAACTAAAATTAAAAATAGGATACGAATAAAACCACTGCCATATTTAAGCGCCATTTTAACCCCAACCACAGAACCTAGTACATTCGCTACAGCCATCATTAGACCAATTCCCAGTAGCACATGCCCTGTAGGGGCAAAGAAACTTAATGCTGCTAAATTGGTGGTGAGATTGGCAACCTTAGACAATGCCGAAGCATGTAAAAAGTCGACTTTTAAATAGCGAATAAAATAAAAGATAAAGAAGCTACCGGTACCGGGACCAAAAATACCGTCATAGAACCCAATGATTAAACTGCCCACAGCAGCTAAAACCAAAAACTTTTTGGTGATTGCAAACTGTATATGTTGCTGGCCAAATTGCTTTTTAAGTAGTGTATAAACTGCAATTACAATCAGCATCATTAACACCAATGGACGCAAAATATCTGTTGGAATTAAAGTGACACAGGCTGCCCCTACAAATGAGCTAAGAAAAGCACAACTTCCAATCACCCATAAAAGCTGCCATGGCAAAGTGACTTTACGTAAATATGACCATGCAGCTGAAGCTGTACCACAAATTGAAGATAATTTATTGGTTCCAAATACGGTTGCGGGTGCAAGCTGTGGCATTGCACCCATCAGCGCGGGAATTTGAATTAGACCACCACCGCCAACTGCCGCATCAATTGCACCAGCAAAAAATGCGAAAATAATCAGGCTAATAATAATGTCTAATTCCATGAGAATTCCTAGTCGAGATTTAAAACGCGTTTGGGGATTAAACGTTTTTTATCGCTAATTTGTGCCAGACCTAAGCATTTTTCGCCATCAAAGACCAAGACCTGTGCTTCAGCAGCATGCTCAATATTACTTTCCATACCACGGCAGAAATACTCAGCGCGACCTTCAGGCACTTGGATATGAGGGAAGTGTTGCACAGGCGCAAAAGCAGGTAACAATAACGCATCGCGTTGTTGTTCGGTGAGGCTTTCAAGATGTTCAATAGTATAACTTGGAATTAAATCGAAGTGCCCGGTCTGAATACGGTGTAAATAAGTTAAGTGACCATATGTGCCCAATGCTTTAGCCACATCTTCACCTAATACACGAATATAGGTACCTTTAGAGCAGGTCACATCTAAAGTAATGCTGTTTTCATTAAAAGAGATAAGCTCTAATGCATAAATCGTAATTGGACGTGCTTCACGCTCAATTTCAATACCTTTACGCGCCAACTCATATAAAGGACGGCCTTCTTTTTTTAAGGCTGAATACATCGGTGGGACTTGCTGAATATCACCGATAAACTGTTGCAATACGGCTTGAATTTTCTCTTGCGTCAATTCAGGCACTGCTTTTTCTAACAGCACATCACCCTCGACATCACCTGTAGTAGTGCTGTGTCCTAAAAACACCGTGGTTTGATAACGCTTGGTAGAATCGAGTAAATAATGTGAAAACTTGGTGGCTTCGCCTAAACATATTGGCAATAAGCCAGAAGCCAAAGGATCGAGTGCGCCTGTATGCCCACCCTTTTGCGCGCGATACAACCAGCGCACTTTTTGTAACGCTGCATTAGAGCTAATCCCTAGAGGTTTATTAAGTAAAAAAACACCACTCAAATGGCGACGCTGCACTTTATTTGGAGAAGATTTCATAACAATTAAAGCCAAAAAAATTGGCTCATGGTAACAATCTGATAGTGAGCTGTATAGCTATTCAAAGGAGGTGTTTTTGCATTAAACTGCTGTATAAAAAGGATGTCTGTATGCCAAAATGGATTTGGATCTTGTTGTTGGTTTTACTTGGACTAGGCACATTGTTATTGTGGTTACGTCCCCATTCATCAACACCACCACAAAGTGTGCCGCAATCTGTGCCATTGGCTCAGCCAACTGCCTCACACACTCCTCATGCATCAAACACCACGGTACAAAGCTTAAGTCAGCAAGATACGCAAATTAATTGTCAATTGCGCTTAGATGCAGCCGCACAATTAATGGTTAATGAGCAAACCAAACAGTGTTTTGAGTACTTTATTAGTCAATATGGTGAAAAAGATTTAACGCAAATTGAACACGATTTTAGTAGCTATATTAAAACCGCTTATCACAGCCCAAGCCGTGAACAAATTTTAGATTTATGGCAACGTTATTTGGGCTATCGTCAAGCCTTAGCCAGCATTAATAAACCCGTAGGTGAAGAAAATGCAGCTTATTTTGCTGCCATTTTTACTGCTACAAAAAATTTACGCCAACGCTTTTTTAATAACGAAGAAATAAATGGTTTATTTGGTCAAGAAGATCTCTATCAAGATTACACCTTGTCTCGGCTGAGCATTTTAGAAAATCAAAATTTATCTGAACAAGACAAAGCACAGGCACTTAATGCTTTATTTCAAAACTTACCCACAGATTGGCAGGACAATTTAAAGAGCTTATCGCAACTTGAAGATTTGCGTAGTTTAAGCCAGCAACTCAAAGCCCGTGGAGGCAGTGCTGCGGAGCTTAAACAGTTACGTTTAAATCTAGTGGGTGCAGAGGCAACCGTTCGTCTTGAACAACTCGATCAACAGCGGCAAACATGGAAAAATAATGTACAACAGTATTTAGCTGCACGAGATCAAGTTTTACAAAGCGCATTAAGTGATCAAAGCAAACGACAAAATATTCTGCAATTACAACAACAGTATTTTCCTGAAAAACAACAACAATTACGTTTAGAGACGTTTGAAAATATTCATGATCAAGGAGGTGTTTTACCCTTTGCAGAATAACCTACCCCCCTGTTTAGGACAGAACAGGTTCAACTTTCGAGGATGATGTCTATGTTAAAAATCTGTTTATCGACTGTGTTGCTGGCAATGGCTTGTCATAGCTACGCCTCTAATAGTAGTCAAATAAAGACTAACTTTGTTATTTCGTCTTATGCCAAAACTCAATACCCCCTAGTCTTTGCCCATGGTATGGGAGGATGGATTCGTGCTGGTACAGATGAGTTAGGTGTGGATTATTGGTATCAAATTTTACCCGACTTAGCTCGTAATGGTGCAAATGTGTGGGCTACACGAGTTTCCCCGTTTAATTCATCTGAAGTACGCGGTGAACAACTGTTACAGCAAGTGGATGAAATTATTGCAATTACAGGCAAGGCTAAAGTCAATTTATTGGGTCATAGTCATGGGGGGCATAGTATTGCCTACGTAACCAACGTAGCCCCAAACAAAGTTGCTTCGGCCACTGCAATTGCGAGTCCATTAAAAGGCTCTAAAACTGCTGATTTTATTATGCAAGTCGAAGGCTCGCAGCTACAAGCACCTGTGGTAGATGTGGTTAATTTTGTATCTAAGATGCTGGTCTGGGCACAAAGCATTGAGTCAAATAGCTTTCCACATGATTCTTTGAGTGCTGGTAAAAGTCTTAGTTTGGCTGGTTCAGCCGCGTTTCAAACTAAATATCCATTAGGCATGCCAACATCCACCTGTGGCGATGGCCCTGCACAACAACAAGGGATCTACTTCTATTCATTTACAGGCACAGGTACGCTGACCAATGCTCTTGATCCTGATGGATTATTGGCAGTCACAGCAAAAATTACCGATGCTCAAGGCGATAATGATGGTTTAGTGACACGCTGTAGTGCCAAATTTGGTAAAACTATTCGTGATAACTACAACTGGAATCATCTCGACATTATTAACCAATTTTTTGGTTTAACGCATGTCTTTGCGCCCGATCCTGTTTCTGTTTACCGTCAACATGCCAACCGCTTAAAACTACAAGGTTTATAAAACAAAAAAATGCGCTACAAGGCGCATTTTTTTAAGCGTATAAAGCAGATTATTTTGCTTTACGAGCTGGTAATTTTTCACGGATACGTGCAGCTTTACCAGACAATTCGCGTAGGTAGTAAAGTTTAGCGCGACGTACATCACCACGACGTTTCACTTCGATACCAGCAACGATTGGAGAGTGAGTTTGGAAAACACGCTCAACACCAAAACCGCTAGAGATTTTACGTACTGTGAAAGCAGAGTTTAAGCCACGGTTTTTCTTAGCGATTACAACGCCTTCGAAAGCCTGAAGACGTTCACGCTCGCCTTCTTTTACTTTAACTTGAACAACAACTGTATCACCTGGTGCAAAAGCAGGGATATCAGTTTTTAACTGTGCATTTTCAATAACTTGAACTAAAGGATGCTTACCGCTCATGGGGTATCTCCAATATGTGCGAGTCAGAAGCGGTCTGATCTTCGCAGGGTTTAGAGGCTAAAGCGCATAAACCCGATTATATTTCTCTTTACACTTGACCACTTCAAGATATAAAGAACCTATTAAAAGCACCTAAAAAATTTTAGATACCTGAATCTTTGAGCCATTTTTTTTGCTGCTTGGTCAACTCAACTTGCTCAACCAATTCTGGTCGACGTTCAAGTGTACGCTGATAACGCTGCAAAAAGCGCCATTTTTCAATATTTGCATGATGACCCGATTTAAGTACCTCAGGCACATCCAAACCTTCAAAATGGTCAGGCTTTGTATATTGTGGGCAGTCAAGTAGACCATCCACAAAAGAATCTTGCACATGCGATTGTTCATCGGACATCGCACCTGGAAGTCTGCGAATAATGCTGTCCAATAACACCATGGCAGGCAGTTCACCACCCGATAACACGTAATCACCAATTGACCATTCCTGATCAACATATTTTTGGATTAAACGTTCATCGACCCCTTCATAACGCCCGCAAAGTACAATCAAGCCGTCGTATTCAACAAACTGCTGTACCGCATGTTCATGTAGAGTTTGACCTTGTGGTGACATATACACCACTGGGACATTGGTTTTTCCTGCTTGTTGTGCAAGTTGTTTGGCATGTTGAATCGCTTGAGCCAAAGGCTCAGCCATCATGACCATGCCCGGACCACCACCAAATGGACGTTCATCCACTCGTTTATAGTTACCCGTTGCAAAATCGCGTGGATTAATACAATGAATTTGCATTAAATCGCGTTTTGCTGCACGCCCGCTAATACCGTAGGCTGTAATCGCTTCAAACATCTCAGGAAAAAGCGTAATCACTGCAAAAAACATCGCAGATTCCTCTATTTCCTATAAGACTTAGTAGTCTACGCCCCAATTTACGTAGATACGACCAGCTTCTAGATCAACGCGTTGTACCACATCTTTATGCCATGGGATCAAACGCTCTTCAGCATCAACGCTGTCTGGTGTGGCATGTACCACCATAACATCGTTGGCACCTGTTTCAAACATTTCATGGATTTTACCAAGGTTTACTTCTTGTTCATCTTCATCTAGACCTAACACAGTTAAGCCTTTTAAATCTGACCAGTAAAACTCATCCATCCCTGCTTTAGGAAGTTGCGCTTTTGAAATCCAAATATTAGCGCCAACTAAGCCATCTGCTGCTGTGCGATCACTCACACCTTTTAAGCTGACAACTAGACCTTTGCCATGTGGTTTCCAACGTTTTACATCTACCATTTGCCAACCTGCTTTGGTCTCAATGTACCAAGGCAGGTAGTCAAATATGTTGCTCATGGGTTCTGTATTGGAATAGACCCAGAGCCACCCATTCAACCCATATGCTGAACGTAGCTGTCCAATCTGAATACGATCTTCTGGAACATTCTGTGCTGGTGTCATGGGATTACCTACTGACATTAAGCAGTAGCAGCCGCTTTCTTAGCTTGAGCAGCTAAAGAAGCAACACGTTCAGAAGGTTGAGCACCTTGAGCGATCCAGTGAGCAAAACGTTCAGTATCTAAACGAAGTTTTTCTGCTTTACCTTGAGCTGTAGGGTTGAAGAAACCAATACGTTCGATGAAACGACCGTCACGTGCATTACGGCTATCAGTTACGATAACTTGATAGAAAGGACGTTTTTTAGCACCACCGCGTGCAAGACGAATAACAACCATGATAGAACCTTATAGTTTTTACGGATTATCCCTGTACCGACCATCGATACATTTCAAACCCCTTTCATAGAGGGCAGTATTTTACGCGATCTTTTTTAGGAAAGGAAGATTAAAAAATGATTTATCCACACCTTTGAATTTCATCCGATCAACGGCCATCCCAGTTCGTTATCGCAGTAATCTTATACTCACCCGACTCATCTTTATTACAAATGCCTTTATTTTCCTTATCCCAACAACGATATCCCTTAGATGTTAAAACTAAAATACCATCATTGGCTTGGCGAGTTCCAGCCTGTGGCCTTGCGATCAAATACCAAGTAGATGAACTCACAATCTCTAGATCAAGCGCATAAAGCGCTGTGTCATGCCGTGGTAAAGTTTGCGGTACAAACTTTAATGGGCCAGTCTCAGCACTACTATCTGCCAATAAACTACGATGGGTAATTAAGTACTGCTGTAACTGTGCGCCAATTTCAATCATTTCAGCTTGTGCGGCAACACGGTTGACTTTTATCTGATAGCGTTCATAACTTGGAATCGCAATTGCAGCTAAAATCGCAACGATCGCCACAGCAATCATAATCTCGATTAGGGTAAAGCCATTTTGTTTTACCATGCCTCGCCCATCCCTGTCTGATTTTCTGCTACACAGCGATATGCAGCGGCATCAACTTGATTGATGGTTTTACATTGTAAACCGTCACTGGTCATTACAAGACTATAGTTGGTTTTATCATGACTTATCGCTTTCATTTTCCAACGATGTCCAAGGCCATCACCTAAAAAACCATCATCGCCTGCTGAAGTCTTAACTGCATTTAACGCTGTTGCTTTGTCTCCATCTAGTAATGTGAGTATATATTTCGCATTACTACTGTTGCTACCAATTGGTAAGTATAGCGTTCCAGTACTCTCATCTATTGAAACTTTTGCCGCATCATCAAAGGCAGAAGCTAGACTAAAACCATTATAGGTAAAACTTCGTCCTTTATAGCGCTCGAGCTGATCGGCAATCTTTTGCATCTCCTGCTGTGCCTGACTTAAATCAGCACGGCGAATATAGTTTTTATAGCTTGGAATTGCGATTAAGGTGAGGATGGTGATGATCACCACCACCACCATGAGCTCAATTAAAGTAAAGCCTTGAGATTGTTTCATAACTGGCCTCACTCGCGTTCAAACCAGCGCATTGGACTCAATTTACGATTAAGTTTGTTGTCACTAGCTACAGCATTATTGGCAGTACCAGTAATCGAACAACTATCTCCTTCGCACTGACTATTAATAATCTTACGTGAGTTATTCGCACCCTGCCCTGCCGAGCTAATATTGATTGGTGCAATACCTACACCTGCATATAAACTATTTTGCATACCACTGTTACTACCACAAGAACCAAATGGCATACAGAAGCGTTCAATTACACTTTCACCGCGAATACCTGCATCACAGCCTTGTACTGTACCTTTTCTTTCACTATCAAATACACTAACGAAGAGTTGATTATTCATCAGCACTGGATCTGAAATTACTTTTGGCCCCATCGGGGTTGTATAAAAATCTTGACCCGCCACTGTTGCTGAATTGTCAGAGAATACATATTGCCAGCCACTATTTTTTTGATATTCTTCTTCATATCTTTCAGGCGTAAATTTGTTCTCTGCATCACGTGCCTCTTTAGTCAACAAAGGTAGCGATAAATCTTTATTCAAGTCCTCGTCTTGTAGTTTATATAGACCAGTACGTGTTACATCTTTATCATATATTGTAAATATCGCATTTTTTACCCAATTTACTGCATTATCCGGATTATGCAGGGGACTACTTGCATTGCCAGAACCAATACTTAAACTTGCAATCACTCGACCAGAAGTTGGTAAGCGATAAATACCAAAAGTTGGCTCTACATAAAAACGTGGCTGCCTTCCTTGCTGGCGTGCTTCTTCGTGATTCAATAAGCGTACTGCCCGCTTAGCAAAGGCGTCACCCGATTTTCTAAAGTTATCAATATCAATACGCCAAACTTGTCCCCCTAAATCACCAAAATACAAATGATCGGTTAGACTATCACCATCACGGTCAACCGTTTTAATCGCACTTACTACACTATAAGCCATTTTCTCAGTGTAGAGTCCTGGTACTAAATTCGTGTCACTAGTAGTTTGGTCTTCGTAATCAACTTTACCTACATTACTGCTTGCCCACCACAATAGCTTTCCAGTGTCAGCATCAAACATATAAACGCCCGCGCCCTGACCATTTTCTTGCTGATAGGTTAGATGTTCATAACCTTGGTTCATACCTTGTGGGTCAGAATCGTAACCACCACCAACAAACATTACTAATTTGCGCTCACCCTGCCAATCAACATATGTAATCACAGGTTTAGACCAACTTTGCCCCATATACTCTAATTCAGGATAATGGTAAGGTCCTTCAGGAGTAACGACTCTTTTGTTTTCAGGATCAATATGGAATTTTACTTTAGGTATCTTTAAATCACTAAGATCAAGCGCATAATAGCTACGCCCACCCATACGTAAACCACCATATACCCACTGTTTTCCCTGAACAGCTGTTTCACCCTGTCCCACCTTGCCTACTGTTAAGGTAGTTAACTTACCTGATTCATCTTGATTAGTCACATATTCAGTATGAACCGTCCATGGACCATCAATACCGTACTTAAAATCATTACCTGTACTAGAAAAATTTGGATCTAAGAAAGAGTGATAATTACTCTCCACCATTTCATTAGGCACAAACGCAAATTTTTCATCGCCTTTTTCTGCGTCTATAACGTGTAACAAACCTTGGGTGGTACCAAATAGGACATAGTCTTTTCTTGATACCACTTTTTGATTATCTTTATTATCAAAAGTAGCCTCTTGCGTTAGAACAATTGGATCTGAGTGTAACACCGCACCCATTTGACGTAGTTCCGGACGATCCTCCCACACTTTTAAAATTTCTTCATTATTAATATTTTTTGGGTTTAAAACATCATATCCCAGCAAGCCAAGTAAGTAGCCCCGTAAGCTATCTTTACCAGATAACTTATCTGTAAAATAATCTCTATTCAATTGAGTTAATTTAACATTAGGGTCTTGTTCACAAGCAACATTATTTTGTTTTGTTATACATTTACGTGTCGTATAAACTGTACGTTGATAAGTGCGCTCCCCTCCCACATCATGATGCCTTAATTGGATTTTATTTAACGCACCACCTTGAAAGATAGATTTTTTTGCGGCCTCAACGACACTAAGGCTAGTATTTTGCCATAAATCCTCTGCATCATTTCGTACAGTGCTATTGGCTGTAAAAATACTATTTTTATCCTTAGCTACAATCATACCATCTTTAGAAACTCCATAGCGTTTCAAGTTACCTGCCCATGCCGCCACTGCACCTTGTACACTTGGTTCATACATTGTTAAATATGCATAAGGCTGTAATTCATAAGGATTCAAGACATCCACAGGAATCACAGCTTTGTTTGCTGATACAGAAGGAATATCCTTCGCCATATAGTTAATAAAGTGATTTACACTCTCTGCAATTTCTTCCACAGATAAGGCTGAATAGAAACCACCACCACCAAGTGCACCTAACTTCGCCGTGTTACGAATATTATGTTTTTCTGATTCATCTTTTAACTCTAAGAAACGTTTAGAAAAACTTGTATTATTTACTTGGTTAAAATAATCATCTACTGCTGTAGCACTTTCTAAATCTACGCCCTTAGTATCAGGTAAGTCAGAAAAATATCTTCCCATTCCAGCAATGGCTGTTTTAATTTCAAGATTAGTAGGATTTTTATTTGGATCTTTTAAAGCTTCTGTAAAGTTTGATAAGCAAGCCCACATCGTATTGTCTTTTAACAACCCTACACCGCTCTTTTCAGAATCTTTTAGAGTAGAGTTAATATTTTGCCCAAAACATTTAAAAGACGTATTTAATTGTTGAGTACTATTTAATGGAGCTAAAGTACGTTGCATCATACGCTCAACTCCAAATTCAGGTGAGTAATCACTTCCCTTACCATTTTTAATATATGGAGTGCCACCTGTAAGCATGTAAATACCTTGAGCATGACATGATTTTAAAGATGGATTATTCAACTGATTTTGAATCAAGGTAGGGCGATTGTAGGTAGCTTGATTACGCTCAGATGATACGTTGGCATAGCTAAAACCACTATAAGAAACTTCTTTGTTAGCATCGTTCACATAATAGTAAGTGGTACCTAGAAATGGACCATCAGACTCTTTATTTTCATTACTTTCTATAGGTCGATCATTACGAAAGAAAGTTCCATCAGATGGGTAATTTTGCTTAATAAAACTATCAAGCTCTTCGACACTTCCTGCGCCAAGTAAGACTTTTGGTAAACTACTTTCAACAATTTTCCATTTGGTTAGTGGACAATAGCCATTTATATCCCAATTACCTTCACACTTATAAAATACTTGTAATTTTCCGAAAGCATCTTTACGCCCAATAACTCTTAATCCTGCACCTTTTGTAGTCGTTCCCATCAATGCAGCTGCAGCTTCTGTATAGGCCGAAGCAATCGGAGAATTACTATCTCGATTGCCATCTAAACCTTTAGATATTTCTTCAAGTAAACTCTCATCAATATCATCAATGGTTTTTATTGTTTCAATTAATAATTTTCGTTGTGTTATTTTCGTTCCATCGGATAGAGTTACCCTTTCATCTAAACGGCGCGGCTTAATATTTACTTTACCAGCGAAAGATCCAAGTTTATCAGCAGTTTGGTGATAGGCTGAAAATGTTGTTAAACCAATAACCTTGTCATCTGAGAGCTTACCAATGCCACGTTCGGGATTACCAACTAATAGACTCAGTAATGCAATTTTTGCTTTAGATAATCGATCATAGCAAATATATTCAATTGAAGAATCTTCACGATAGGTACAAGTCTGATTAATGTAATCTGTGTAGCTTTTATAACGACCAGGAATAATAAAATCTTTTAGTTTCTCGCCTAACTCTAAAATTCCATAACCTGTAGTGGTATAACGGCAAAATCTAACCTTAAATGATTCACTATTTACCGATATGATATGACTGCTATTATTTGTAGCTTGATTACACATGTAGTAATCACTGAAACCATCATTGAGCTCGCCTCGAATCCCACGCATTGTTTCAGTAATATCTAATGTCAACATAAGTGCTGTAGAACCTTCACCACCACGTTGATAAATGTCACGGTCACTAGCCCATGTTGAATGTGTTATCAAGCTAGTGGCTGCTAATATTGCAGCAATAGCACTACTGATTATTGTCTTTTTCATCGCTAATACCCCCATGCTATCAGTTCTTTCCTGATATCTGGTTAAACCCCACCATATAACTATAATCGGCCACTTGTGTAATATATGGCACACCTAAATTTTCTAAGCATTTAGATACTGTAACTGCTGTCGCATTAGAGGTACCGGCACCTGAAATCTGTAAGTTACTGTTCATATGCTCAGATAAACATGCAAAAACCTCTTCCTTTTTGGCATCACCCACAGAAGGTAAAACGGAAGTTGAATAGACAGTAAATCTTTCATTATTCTGCGTTTTTGATGAAACAAAATCAGTACCAATGGTATAGTTAGAAAAAGCGGGCTCTAATACACCTGCAGTTGAGCGTTTAACTGCGACTTGTGTTAAAACAACATTTCTTTGACTAGTATAAAAATCCGCATCATCTGGTTTACAAAAGCCTCTATCACCTAAAGCACTCTTTTTTACTTTATTATTTTCAATTTCTAGCATACTCGCTTGACTAATATCAAAAGCAATCCCACCTGATTTTTTAAAACAAAAAACTAATTCTTTATTAAGGTTTTCAGGTCGACTAATAAAACCTAATATACCGTTAGCTGTCGAAAGCTGAGCTAAATCATTGACTTCTTCTAAAGCAAGCATAGCTGAATCTGAACTTTGTCTTAATAACTCATTGATTTGGCTATTGGTGGCAATATTGAGTGAAGTCATGCTGTGTCTTACCCCCACTACACCAATAATGGTAATGACCACTAACATGATCAACACAACAATTAAGGTAGAGCCTTTTTGATTGTGAGAATCTATCATCGTAAATCCTCCCCAAGTGCATTACGTAAAGCAATGGTTTGTGTCAGGACTTGACGCATATAGTTGTCTTTTCCGCCAACCAATTGGGCTGAGCTGAGATCTAAAATATTAAAAGCAGTTTGCTTTGTCACACTTGCTGCTGGAATACGATCTTGAGAACGAATCACTAAGCCTAACTTAACACTACGGATTTTTGGTAAAGGATCACTACTCAAAGCTTTATAATCATTTAAAGTCATGTAGCGAAAATTTTCACTTTTACCATAATCTCCAGTCGCCACACCCAACAACACACGAAAATGATCAACACGGCGTAGCACCATTTGACCATTACTACCCATCCCTGCCACTGTGACCACGCGGTTTTCATTAGCTGTAGCAGCAAGCGCGTCATCAACCGCGCCTAACTGATAACGTCCAGCATCACAGTACAATGCCAGATTTGGATTTTTACTCCCCTCTGCCATCGTTGCACCGGTAGTTGGTGTCACATAATAGCGCTGTACGATATAGACTTGATTAGCCACATCTTCTAAAACAATTTTGCCCCCTTCACAGTCATACCCTACAACAAGACCTTTTTCTGCTCCACTTAAACCATTATTTATTTTTCTTAAAAAAGTGGCGTCATCATAAATATTTTGCACTGTTTTATATTGAATCGTCAGTTGATCACTTTTTTGGCCAGTAAAATTTGAAGTACCTATTAAAGATTCAGTTAAAGAGAGATGTCCCATCTGAAAGCCCTCCAACCTAATATTTTCTGCACTAGAACCCACTATATTATCCGCTGAAAGTAGAATACCACCTTGAGCAATTTTTGAATCTAACACTGGTAATGAAGCGCCTAAATTAATTTTACGCAGATCTTTGGCAATAAAATCAATGCCAAATAGACCATTATCTTGCAAGTCACCCAAACTACGTTGCAGAGCTAAATTGGCTTGAGAGGAGATAAACATTTGTACTGCCACAGCCACTAAAATCAAACCTAGTGCCAGTGCAATCATAAGCTCAAGTAAGCTAATCCCGTGTTGATAGCGTTTTTTCATTATTAATAGGCCTCCATCACAATGCAACGCGACCCATCAATATATGTACCACCACTGGTGCAACTTTCATCTGCTGCTGTTCCATCCTTTGGCAAGGTTTTATCCCAAGCAATATAAATACAATTACGTTGTTCTACACCACTGCATTTTTGCATAGCCACTTGCATCCCTACTGCTTGTGCTTTGGCTTTAATTTCTTCAACATCAGCAATCGCAAACTGCTCGTCTGTACATTGATTGCTCATACATGTGCTGGGTGTTGTCACGCCTTCTTCTGAGGCTTTTTCAGTCGCTGTATCAGAGGGTTGAGAGTAGGTTAATTGTTTTAAATAGGTCTCTTGTTCCAATTGATTCGCACGAATACGTTCTGCCAAATCCCGCGCCACACTCATGGCTTGCGTACGGTAATAAGCCTCATTGGCTGCTTCTAAAGAACGGTATTGCAAGCTAATAAATCCAAGTACTGCTACGGCTAAGATCAATGCTGCAACCATCACTTCCATTAAACCAACACCGCGTTGTGATTGGGCACTCATGATGCGCATGTCCCCTTTTCAATGTGTTGTACGGTACCAAAACGTGACAGGTGCAAAGTCATTGACAGATCAGATGCATTGGAGCGATCACATAGCTGTAATGCCAAATCAAAATTTTGGTCTTGTGCGTGTACTTGACCAGAAGCTTTAAAAGTAATCTCAGTTACCTTAATACTACGGTAGCTAACCTGTCCTTTAGGCATCCAATATTTTTCTTTTTCAGTGTTTAAGGCAGTTTGATTGAGATGAACGGTGATGTCTTGACGAGTACTGACTGCGGTAGTACGTGCCTGACTAAGCAACATATTGAGTTCCATGGCACTACTTTCTAAATTATATTTACGTACCATACTGGCAAAAGATGGCACTGCAAGGGTTGCCAGAATCGCTAAAATACCTATGGTGATCATCAACTCGATTAAGGTAAATCCTTGTAACTTACGCATCCTCTCATCCCACAAAATTCAGCACCTTATGTTGTGATAATTATCAAATAAGGTACAAAAAATACAAACCTGTCACAGATAAATGGCAGAAAAAAGCAGATGAGGCTCAAAAGGTAATCAAACAGAACTACCCTAAAATTACAATTTCATTATTGCGCAACATGCAATAACAACCCCTATTCGTTTCTGTCATTTAGCGAAACTTATATAATCAATAAAAACCAATCAGTTTGGTCAACTTTTTCAGTTTATTCTAACTTAACTTATTGTTTTAGCTAATAGCTATTTCAGGCAATTTTCACTTAAAAACTCAATTTGAACTGCAAAAAGCCAATGGAGTCACATTGGCTTAGTGTTATTGCTGTAATTTAAGCTTGAGTAACAGGAATACGTAATTCCTTAGGCAAACTAAAGGTAATATTCTCTTCACGTCCTGCAAGCTCTTGCGGTAGAGTTGCACCCCAATCACGTAAACGCTGAATTACCTGTTTAATTAAAATTTCAGGTGCTGATGCCCCAGCAGTTACACCGACTTTAGCCCCTGTCGCAAACCATGCTTGTTGTAGTTCATCGGCATTATCAACCAAATAAGCGTGTTTACCCATACGCTCTGCCAATTCACGTAAACGATTAGAGTTAGATGAGTTTGGTGAACCCACCACTAAAACCACATCACATTGTGCAGCTAGATCACGTACTGCGTCTTGACGGTTTTGTGTGGCATAGCAAATGTCATCTTTACGTGGGCCTTGAATATTTGGGAATTTTTGACGTAAGGCATCAATCACTTTAGCAGTATCATCAATAGATAAAGTGGTTTGAGTCACAAACGCCACTTGCTCAGGATTATTCACCACCAAGTTGGCGACATCCTCTTCATCCTCGACCAAATAAATATGACCGCCATTTTTTTTGTCATATTGACCCATCGTGCCTTCCACTTCTGGATGACCTTCATGACCAATTAAAATCGCTTCAATGCCTTCACGGGCATATTTGGTCACTTCAATATGTACCTTAGTCACCAAAGGACAAGTGGCATCAAAAACTTTTAGACCACGGCGTTCAGCTTCTTGCTGTACTGCTTTAGAAACACCATGTGCGCTAAAAATCACAATATTGTCATCTGGCACCTCGTCGAGTTCATCAACAAAGATCGCACCACGCTGACGTAAATCATCCACCACAAATTTATTGTGTACCACTTCATGGCGCACATAAATGGGTGGGTTAAAGCATTCCAAGGCACGATTTACAATTGCAATTGCACGGTCTACACCTGCACAAAAACCACGTGGATTGGCCAAGACAATTTCCATAGAATCCTCAATACCCATTTTAGTTTCGGATGAATGATTTGAAATAAATGTAAACAAAGTCACTTGGACTATTTAGTTTAGTGGCTGTCTACTTTAAAATAGAGAAGATATTTTATCATATCAGGAAAAATATCATGTCGGGTCTCTTGTTTGTCGTTTCTGCTGCATCAGGAACGGGCAAAACGTCCCTTGTTAAAGCATTGCTTGAACGTGTGAATAATTTACACGTTTCTGTCTCCCACACCACACGCGGTCAACGCGTTGGCGAACTTGACGGTGTACATTACCACTTTGCAAAAAAAGAAGACTTTTTAAAACTGGTTGAAGAAGGCGGTTTTATTGAGTATGCCGAAGTATTTGGTAACTATTATGGTACAGCGCAAGCGACTGTAAAAGAGCAACTTGCCAAAGGTCATGACGTATTGCTTGAGATTGATTGGCAAGGTGCGCAACAAGTACGCAAACTTTTTCCTGAATCAAAACAAATCTTTATTTTACCGCCTAGCCAATTTGATCTACGCCAACGTCTATCAAACCGTGGCACAGACTCAGTTGAAGTGATTGAACATCGCTTAAGCTGTGCGGTTGAAGATATGCAGCAATACAGTAACTTTGATTATGTCATTATTAACGATGACTTTAACAAAGCCTTACATGATCTAGAATCAGTGATTACCGCAAATCGCTTGGTGTTACAACAACAAGCCACTCGCCACCGTGAGCTAATTCAAAAGCTGATTACGCCTGCAAGCGAGTGATTAAAACTTGAGTATTTAAGTAAAGACTTTTATACTGCTTAGTCTGTTTAAATTTACTATTCAACCGAGAATTCTTATGGCACGCGTAACCGTTGAAGATTGTTTAGACCATGTAGACAACCGCTTTGAGCTTGTACTAGTGGCAAGCAAACGCGCGCGTCAATTGGCACGTCAAGGTATTGAACCTACCGTAGAATGGGACAACGATAAACCTACAGTTGTTGCATTACGTGAGATTGCAGCGGGTCACGTTTCAAAAGACATTTTGAAACAACGTGAGCAAGACTACCAAACCTCAAGCCTTGATCTTGCACTTTCTGCAAATAACTTAAATTTAGATGGTTTTTCTTTCCAATAAGATTAACTTTCTAACTAAAGCCTAGTTTTATACTAGGCTTTTTTATTCTCCCTACTTTTCTATTTGTCCAAGAAACGCTATAACATCAGTTATACCCTTTTCTCTCTTATGAAGATTTTTTGTATTTTTTGCCTGAAAAAATTGACAACAGTCGCAGAATACATTTCATTAGAGGATTAACCCATTCACTTATCGCAAAACGTGTATCGTAAAGGTGTTCTATGCCAGGTGCAGATGTCAATCAAGCAAAGCAACAGCTCAAAACTATTATCGACGCTTATTTAAGTGAACGTGATGTCGAGCGCGTGCTAGACGCTTGTGATTATGCCGATATGGCACATGATGGTGTGACCCGTAAAAGTGGCGAGCCCTATGTTTTACACCCTATCGCGGTGAGCTGCATCTTAGCGCATATGCGTCTTGATCCAGAAACCCTCATGGCAGCATTGCTGCACGATGTGATTGAAGATACTGAATTTAGTAAAGAAGATATCACTGAAAAATTTGGTAAAAAAGTTGCTGAATTGGTCGATGGTGTCACCAAACTCAGTCATTCTAGTGACAAAGAATTTAATAAAGCTGCCTCTTTCCGTAAAATCTTGCAAGCTACCTTACAAGACCCACGTGTCATTATTATTAAGCTCTCTGACCGCTACCATAATATGACCACCCTAGATGCGCTGCGTCCAGATAAACGCGCACGTATCGCTCAAGAAACCTTTGATGTATTTGTGCCGATGGCACGCATTGTGGGTATGAATGAGATGGCAGATAACTTAGAACATCTGTGTTATCAGAATCTTGATTTAGATATGTATAACAACATCCAAGAAGTGTTGTTACAAACCAAGCCTAAGCGTTGTGAATATCAAGCGATTTGGGAAAGTAAGCTGAGCAGTTTACTTGAACAACAGAATTTAATTGGCCGAATTAAAAAGAAAAATAATAATATTGAGTTACTGCGCCACTTTGTTAAAAACGATATTAATCTACAAGAGCTGACCCATAGTCATGCTTTTGAAATTATTTTACAAAGTATTGCCGATTGTGACCGTTTGGCTGAAGTGCTACGTGAAAACTTCAAAGTTCTAAAATATTCCGATCATATTCGTCGTCCATTACCCGGTGGCAACCAATCTTTATTAATGACCTTAAAAGGTGAAAAAACTACGCTTTCGCTCACCATTCAAACTGAGCTGATGCGTAAAGCAGCACGTTTTGGTGTGGTACTTGGTGAAAATGCACCGCAAGCTTGTCGTTCTGCGATTCAAGCATCTATGCAAAACTTAAATGTTTTGGTCGATGGTGATTGTGCTAAAACCACGTTTAATGAATTGCTCGATTATTTACACCAAGAAAAAATTTGGGTGTATACACCGCAAGGTCACTTGCATGAGTTACCACAAGGTGCCACGGTGGTCGACTTTGCTTATTCAGCCAGCCTATTTTTAGGTAACCATGCGGTAGGTGCTAAAATTGACGGTGAGATCAAATCACTTTCGACTGCGTTATCTAATGGTCAAGTAATTGAAATTATTACTGATGTTTTAGCCTCACCTAACCCAGATTGGTTGAGTTTTATTAATACCCAAAAAGCGCGCCGTGCTTTACAAAACATTTTGCGTGAACAAGATATTGAAGAGCAGCGTTTGGTCGGTCAACAAGCCCTCGATCGTGCTTTAAAATTATTTAACCGCTCGACTAAAGATCTTACACTCGATGATTGGACCGATTTACTTGAATGGCGTCACTTAGAATCCAAAGAGCGTTTATTTGAGCAAATTGCGGTAGGTGATTTATTACCTCAATTGGTGGCCAACCATTTATTCTCACAAGATCATCATAGTGAAGAATCCCAGCGTCTCATTCAAGGCACCGAAGGCGTTGATGTCAAATATGCACATTGCTGTAATCCTGTGCTCGGTGATCCAATTCAAGGCCATTTATCACGTCGCGGTTTAATTGTGCATCGTGCGCGTTGCCGTAATCTATTACATGAGCAACATTTACACCCTGAAAACATCATGCCATTACAGTGGAATAAAAATCATGATGTGGTCGAAGATGTCAGCTTTACAGCCTATTTAGCTATTGATATAAGCTTAAATGATGAGCAAATTTCTGACTTAATTTATCAATGTCGTAAAGAACATACAGGCGTTGAAATGGTACGTCCGCATGAAGGCAAAACTTACGTGAATATTGTTGTAAATAATCGCCAACATATCGCAAAAATTATCCGTGAGTTACGTATGCAATTTGGCTTCCCACGTATTGGGCGTTTGTTTCAACCTGTCACGATTAATGAGTCTAATAGAGTTGCAAGTTAATCAAATTAAACGATAATGCTTCTGCAAGCTGAGCTGATCGACTATGATGTATATATATACGATATAAGGAGAAATTGATGTCCCGCCAAGTAATCCATACCGAAAATGCACCTGCTGCGATTGGTACTTATTCACAAGCTATTTTAGTGAATGATACTTTATATCTTTCAGGTCAAATTGGCTTAGATCCATACAGTATGGAATTGGTTGAAGGCATTGAAGCGCAAATTCGCCGTGTATTTGATAACTTAAAAGCTGTATGTGAAGCAGCTGGCGGCTCGTTGGCAGATATCGCAAAACTGAATATTTTCTTAACTGATCTTTCACACTTCCAACTTGTCAATCAAATTATGGGTGAATACTTTGCTCAACCGTATCCAGCCCGTGCAGCTTTAGGTGTAGCAAGCTTACCTAAAGGCGCTTTGGTCGAAATGGATGGTGTTGTTATTATCAATCAATAACTTAAAAAATCTGCATAAACGCCACCGATTGAGTGGCGTTTTTTAATTCAAAAACTCAATCAAACATTATCCAATAATAAGATGAAATAAATTGACAATTGATAATAATTATCAATAATACTAGTTATCTTATTTCATTGTATGTGATGACTGATGTACGTATGCTTATGTCGCGGTATTACCGATCAGGATATTAAAGATGCTGTTGCGAATGGTGCAGGAAATTACCGTGAAGTTCGTGATTTGCTTGACCTTGGTACTTGCTGTGGACGCTGTGCACCAGAAGCACGTTCAATTATTAGTGAAGAAGTTGCACAAATTGCTGCCAGAATCTCTGTCGCAGCTTAATGTTTATAATTAGAACAATAAGCCTATAGGCAAATTAACTCCTCCCCCGCTTATGACTCTAGGCGGGTTTTTATTGCCTAAATGTACCGAGCAGTTGTTTTTGATTGCGATTTTCATTTGCTGTTCTATAAATTACTCGCCATTCGATCATTTGTTGTTTAACATTATTCTAATTTAAAATTAAAGCCTTAGGGCATATAGATTGGAGTGGGTGCAATGAAAGGCAATCGTGACGTTATTCATCAATTAAATCAGGTTCTATATCATCACCTTACCGCAATTAACCAATATTTCTTACATTCACGTATGTTTAATGATTGGGGTATTGAGCAACTCGGTTCAGCAGAATATAAAGAATCGATTCGTCAGATGAAACATGCTGATAAGATTATTGAACGCATTTTATTTTTAGAGGGTCTGCCAAATTTACAACATTTAGGCAAACTCTATATTGGTCAACATACGCTAGAAGTACTCAATTGTGATGTACGCAAAGTGAAAGAAAATATTGAAGCGCTACAACAAGCTGTGGCCTTAGCGGAGACCTCAATGGATTATGTCACACGTGATTTAGTCCAGGAAATTTTAGAGAAAGAAGAAGAATATTTAGATTGGACCACAACACAGTTAGATATTGCTGAACAAGTAGGTACACCAAACTATATTCAAAGCCAGCTCTAAGAAAAATAAAAAGCCCGCAATTGCGGGCTTTTTTAATTAAGACTGGGGTTGTATCTCAGTCAATTCTTGATAACTAATATCTAAATCACGTAATTCACGTAATAACCAGAGTTGATGCTTAGCTTCTTCTTCATAGCCATTAAATGCCAATAATTTAGCGTATTTGAATAAGTCATAGGTGGTTGGGTAGTTCAGTACAATTTCACTGATCTTGGTGATCTCATCCTGATTTAAGGCCGTATAAGGATTCATTCGAATCCACTCAATACGGCGATTAAACTCTTCCAACATATACACCCGATCATCATTGGTGATCTTTTCAGGCGTTTTTTCATAACGCATGGATTGATTAAGCTTAGGCACAACCGTTTCATAATCTCGATAGATTAAGGCTGTAATTGCCACACCAAGCACAAACGTCACCTGCATAAAACGCGGACTAAGGCTGAAACTCTGCGTTGTAGATTGTGCTTGCAAGATTCCAATAATAAAACCAATCGGCAGTAAGAAATAGGCATAGTTTTGCGGAAACTCCAGCATGGCATGTACCACAAATACTGTAACCATCAGCAAGGCAATCACTGACTCTACTGATTTCACACGGCGTAATAATTGTAGACCCCAATAGGCAAAATAAGCCAAAAATGGTACGCCAATAACTAGACCATTCCAAACCAAAAAATCTAAGACAAAATTATGCGCGCTTCTAATCCACACTGGACCTTGGAAGTAATCACTAATTAAAGTGTAGGCTACACTGGTTTGATGCCAACCATAGCCCCAAAGGGGTTGTTCCATAATGGCATGTAACATTTGCTGCCAAATGGCAAGTCGCGACATATCGCCCGTAGCACGTTTTGATAATTCAACTGCCCCTGCACCACTGGCTACTGCGCTATCTGCAAATGGCGATAAAATAGTGACGCTTAGCGGTAATGCCCAAATCAGCATAACCACAAATAAAGCGCTCCATGCCGTGACGTAATACCATTTTAGGCTCAGTACGCCTTTATAATATTGATAAGCACCATAGAATAAGATACATAAACATGCCACCCATGAGGTACGTGATTGACCAAGGACGACACCTGTGACAATCAGTGCTGCAATAAAGCTTAAGACTTTACTATCAAGTTTTTGTTTTTCGTATAGATACCAACAGGCCAACAAAGCCATCAGTAAGAAAGTTGCCATATTATTGGGCTGGGCAAAGTTGGCGTATGGTCGCCCGCCAAAGCTTTTAATATTGTGCATACCTGGCAAGTAAGCATCTAAATTGACCCATTGGCACACTGCAATAAATGCCGTTGCTGCACCGACTGCGGTGAGCAAATAACAAAGATTGGTGAATAGCGTTTCTCTGGCTTGTTTAGATTCAGAAGCTAGGTTAAAGCCCAAAGTGATACTCAGCCAAAAACCAAACACGAAAATACTGCATAGTAAGGCTTTATCAAAGAAAAAGACTTGCCCAAAACCATATTGAATTAAAGGCACTAAGCTTAGACCTAATAAAGGCAAGCTAACTTTAGGGATAATGAGATTTTGCTTAAGATAAATAGCACTTACAGTAATTAAAGCAAGGAAAGCATACAGTTCGCCTGTATAAGTGACCCAAGGCCGGTAATGCACAGGTAACAGCCATGCCAATGCCATGAGCACTGCAGCCGTTAAAAGGAGATAGAATTTCATAAGCGAAGAATGAGGAAAATTTAGGCTTATGATAAGAAATTTTAACTTTTTTATGTATTGTTTTTAGACAAATAAAAAAGGCTGCACATTTGCAGCCTTTTTTATTCATACAATTAGATAGTATATTACTCTGCAGGAGTAGGAGTAGGAGTAGGAGTAGGAGTAGTCGTGCCACCTGCAGCTGGTAACATTGCTTTAGGTACATATTTATCCATACCTGCAGGAACAGTTGTTACATAAACATTACCATTATTTAGCATAGTTAGCGGGAAAGCAGTACTTGCAATTTTAGATGAAGCAGATGCTAACGTTGTATAAGTCATAGTACAACCAGAAGCAGCTGTATTACCCGAGTCAGTGCTAGGAGTTTTACCTTCATCAATCACCAAAGTACCGTACTTGCCCGCGAAAGTATTTTCAGCAGCAGCATTTGATAAACATGAATTATTTTGCAAATTCGTGTTTATCGCTGTTTTAGCACCACCAGCCAATGAAGACATTTCTGCAAGTTGTGATTTAGCAATATAATCTTGATAAGCAGGAATCGCAATTGCAGCCAAAATACCAATAATTGCTACAACGATCATTAATTCAATAAGGGTAAAACCTTTTTGAGCGTTCATAACATTCTCCACAAATGTTTTTGTTTATTTATATTTTGTAATATAAGCAAATGTTATGCCAATGTTAAATACTTGGTTTGTATTGCAAACAAGCTATTGATATTATTATTATATTTAAAAGTTAAATTATTTTTAAATTTCGCTTAATGTATCTTTTATGTAAACAACTGACAAAAATTGTCAGTTGTTTACCTTATTTTCAACCTAGTAAAATAGGTGCATTACCCAGTTCGTCATCCAAATCTACAACTTTTTGGTCATAAAATTGATCTAATACTTCACCAATGGCTAAAACTGCCTCAACAACAGCTTCTCTGTACTGCTGCTCGCGCATTTGATTAAGTAATTGCTGACAAATTTTGTCCCATACTTGTTGCTCTGTACCTTGCCGAATACCACGATCAATCACAATTTCAACACTTTTCTCACATAAATTAATATAGAGTAAAATACCGCTATTAAACTCGGTATCCCACACACCTAATTCAGCAAACAATTCACGAGCACGCATTTTCACATCTTGTCTATAGGCTTGTGAGCATGGAATATGCCCTTCAATCACCACTTGAATTTCACCCACATGGCCGTGTTCCGCTTGTTCAACTGCTGTGGTAATTGCTTGCTGATCTTGTTGATTAAAATAGCGTTTGGTGGCTGGCATAAATAAAAAATGCTTGAGCCAACGCTTAAAGCTTGGCTGTGCGAAGTGTTCTGTTTTGGGTTGTGTGACAATATTGGTCGTTTCTGTTGTGATTACCATGATCCTGAAGCTCCTCCCCCACCAAAGCCGCCGCCACCACCACGATAACCGCCGCCGCCAAATCCACCGCCACCACCGCGGCCGCCACCTGATAAAAACATCTGCAATACCAATTGCGCGATTGAACTAATTAGCAATACGAAAATACCACCTGCGAGCAATAAGCTGGTGATTAAACCTGCACCATTGACTAAACCTGCCACCAAGCCTGCTACAGCTGCGGTAGAGGCACTTAAACGCCTTCCCACAATATAAGAGGCAATGACACCCGCCACTAAAATAAATAAGGCAGTCATCATGGTGCTTTCACGGGCTTGTTGCTCATGTAAAGCTTGTTGTTGACGCTGTTGTAACTCCTGCGCTGCTTGGGCGGCAATTTCTGGGTCTTGATTTAAAATTGCTTGAATTTGTCCAATGCCTGAAGCAATCCCTTCAGCATAACGATTCTGTTTAAAATAAGGCGTAATATGTTGGTTAATAATACGGCTAGTGATGATGTCAGGCATGACACCCTCTAAACCATAACCGGTTAGAATTTGTATACGACGGTCATTGACGGCAATTGCCATCAGTAAGCCATTGTCACGTTTAGCACTACCCAATTGCCATGCTTCAGCCACACGCATGGCAAAGCTAAAAATATCTTCTTGGCCTGTTGTTGGTACAATAATTACGCCAATTTGTGCTTTGCCTTGTTCATGAATTTGCCGAATGCTTTGGCTAATCTGCTGCTTCTCTGCAGCGGTTAATATATTGGCCTGATCGATAATTGGCTGATTTAAACTGGGTAAATTGCGTGTTTCACCTTCTGTTAAATCATTTGCAACAGTTGTTGCTGTGTTTGTTGCGGCTTGATTCGGCTCAGCTGCGGTAGCGCTATCTTTGGGCTGAATGATTTTACCCAACACCACAGCATCTGCGCCTGAATCGACTGCGGTGGCTTCATTGCTATAAACTTGACTGCTGCACAATACCAGCAGCAGTACTATCACATGAATCAACCTTTTGATGAGCATCTTGGTCTCCTACAGGTTGAAAGTATTAGTCAAATGAAACCTGTGGTGCATTTTGTGCATTGGCATCAGCGCTAAAGTTTTCTTTGGTTTTCATACCAATCACTTTTGCCGTCATCACTTGCGGGAACTGGCGTGAATAACTGTTAAAGTCTTGTACGCTGCTAATATAACGATTACGTGCCACGGCAATGCGGTTTTCCGTGCCTTCTAATTGCACTTGTAAATCACGGAACTGCTCATTGGCTTTTAGATCAGGATAATTTTCAGTCACAGCCAATAAACGTGATAAAGCACTGGTCATTTGCGCTTGGGCTTGTTGATATTTTTCAAATAATGCTGGGTCTTCTAAAACTTCTTTATCGACTTTTAAACCCGCAACATTGGCACGCGCTTGGGTCACTTCAGTTAAAACTTGCTGTTCGTGTTGGGCATAGCCTTTCACCACATTAACCAAGTTTGGCACTAAATCGGCACGGCGTTGATATTGGTTTTGCACTTCTGCCCAAGATGCAGTGACGGCTTCATCTTTGACTTGTAAAGTGTTATAGCCACAGCCCGATAAAGTTAAGGTACTTGCCAAGGCAATGACTAAAGCTGATTTTTTCATAAAGTTCATGCTGCTGTATCCTATGCTTTTTTTGTAGTTGTAGAAATTATAAGCATTGTAGACATAAACATTTCTAGGAATTGTTGTTTTTATTTAATTGGCCTTTTGAAGTGCCTAACGCTGACCCATTAGCGCTTTGAATCTAAATTTTTCAAGGCAATGAAAGGCATCAAAAAACCCGCTGAGTGCGGGTTTTTCTTGAATGAATTTAAATTGTTAGATTTCTAGATAATCTAAAATCCCTTCAGCTGCCTGACGACCTTCCCAGATTGCAGTCACCACAAGGTCTGAACCACGCACCATATCACCACCAGCAAAGATTTTTGGATTAGACGTTTGGAACTTAAACTCTTGCTGTTCTGGTGCAACTACACGACCTGAACCATCTAGATTAATTTTTACATCATTAAACCAATCAGCAGGTGAGGTACGAAAACCAAAAGCTAGAAGCACTGCATCAGCAGCTAGAATTTCTTCTGAACCCGGTACAGGCTCTGGGCTACGACGACCACGGCTATCTGGCTCGCCGAGTTGAGTAGTCACCACTTTTACCCCAGTGACTTTGCCATTTTCACCGACAATTTCGATGGGCTGACGGTTAAAAGCAAAGTTAACACCTTCTTCACGCGCGTTTTTCACTTCACGGCGTGAACCCGGCATATTGGCTTCATCACGACGATAAGCACAAGTCACTGACTCTGCGCCTTGACGGATTGAAGTACGGTTACAATCCATCGCGGTATCACCACCGCCAAGTACTACAACTTTCTTGCCTTCGACTGAAATATATTCAGCAGGGTCTTTTTCCCAACCTTGAGTACGATTCACGTTGGCAATCAGGAAATCTAAAGCGTCATGTACGCCTTCTAAATCTTCACCAGCAAAACCGCCTTTCATATAAGTATAAGTGCCCATGCCCATAAAGACAGCATCATAATCGGCAAGCAATTGCTCGATGGTGATATCGGTGCCAATTTCGGTATTTAGACGGAATTCGACCCCCATGCCAGTGAAAATCTCACGGCGACGTTTCATCACGTCTTTTTCCATTTTAAATTCTGGAATACCAAACGTGAGTAGACCACCAATTTCAGGACGTTTATCAAACACTACAGGGCGTACGCCAGCACGTACCAAGATATCTGCGCAGCCCAGACCCGCAGGCCCTGCACCAATGATGGCGACTTTTTTATCGGTCCATTTCACATGCGACATATCTGGACGCCAGCCCAAAGCAAAGGCGGTGTCATTGATATATTTTTCCGCATTACCAATGGTCACCGCACCAAAACCATCATTTAAAGTACATGCACCTTCACATAAACGGTCTTGTGGACACACACGACCACACACCTCAGGTAAGGTGTTGGTTTGATGACACAATTCAGCCGCTTGGAAAATGCGTCCTTCTGCAATCAGTTTCAGCCAGTTTGGAATATAGTTATGCACTGGGCATTTCCATTCGCAATACGGGTTACCACAACCTAAACAGCGATGGGTTTGGTTTTTAGCCACCTCTGCTGTAAAGGGTTTATAAATTTCCACAAACTCAGCTTTGCGGACATCGATATCTTTTTTCTCAGGGTCTTGGCGTGCTACATCCAAAAACTGAAAGTCATTATTTAGGCGCTCTGCCATATCTGTCTCCGTCGGTGGATGTCAGCTGTTTTAGGTTAAGGCTGACATCTGCCTTTGTCTTGCTCGTGGAATTATTGTGGATCTGCTTGAGTTGTTTTTAGTAAAGTCAGTAAGTTAGCAGCTTTTGGTTTTACCAACCAGAACTTACGACTATAGTAATCAAACTCATGGCGGATCTTGTACGCCCAAGCACTACCTGTTTCTTGAATATGTTCATCTAAGATGCGCAGTAAGAAGGCTTTATGTTCTTCCATCGCTTCTGTAGAAATACGGTTGAGTTCAATCAACTCATGGTTATAGTGATCGACAAAGTCGTTATCGAGGTCAAGTACATAGGCAAAACCACCAGTCATACCCGCACCGAAGTTATGCCCGACTTTACCCAGCACTGTGACAATACCACCGGTCATATATTCACAGCAGTGGTCGCCTGCACCTTCAATCACTGCAAAGGCACCTGAGTTACGTACTGCAAAACGCTCGCCTGCAGTCCCTGCTGCAAACAATTTACCGCCTGTTGCACCATATAGACAGGTGTTACCAATAATCGCGGTTTCTTGGCTTTGAAACGGTGAACCTTTTGGTGGGAAGATTGAGATGCGACCACCTGCCATCCCTTTACCCACGTAATCGTTGGCATCGCCTTCTAAACTAATGTGCAAGCCGCCCGCGTTCCATACACCCAGTGATTGACCCGCAGTACCAGTTAAGTTCACTTTGACTGGATGTGCTTCCATACTTAAGTTGCCATAACGACGCGCGATTTCACCTGAAATCCGTGCGCCAATTGAACGGTCACAGTTGCCAATCGTAAAGCTGTATTGGCCGCCTGTACCTGCTTCAATGGCAGGCAGCATTTCAGCAATCATTTGCTCGGCTAGCACGCCTTTATCAAATGGTTCATTGCCTTGTACTTGGCAATATTGTGCTTTACCTTCTGCCGCAGGATGTGATTCAAGTAAAGCACTTAAATTTAAATGGGCATGTTTATCGGTTTCACCCGGTAACATTTCTAGTAAATCGGTACGGCCAATCAAGTCTTTTAAGCTTGCAACACCGAGTGCCGCCAACCATTCGCGAGTTTCTTCAGCAATAAAGGTGAAGAAATTAATCAGCATTTGTGGCTCGCCAATATAATGCTCTTGGCGTAAATGGTCTTGCTGCGTTGCCACACCAGTTGCACAGTTGTTTAAGTGGCAAATACGTAGGTATTTACAACCCAGTGCAATCATTGGGGTTGAGCCAAAACCAAAGCTTTCTGCACCCAAAATGGCAGCTTTCACTACATCGAGGCCAGTTTTTAAACCACCATCAGTTTGTACGCGTACTTTGCCACGTAGGTCATTAACGCGAAGCGCTTGATGCGCTTCAGACAGTCCTAATTCCCATGGCGAACCGGCATGGTGAATTGAGGAAAGTGGAGATGCCGCTGTACCGCCGTCATAACCTGAAATGGTAATGAAATCGGCATAGGCTTTCGCCACACCTGCCGCAATCGTACCGACACCCGGCTCAGAAACAAGTTTCACCGACACCATCGCCTGTGGGTTAACTTGTTTTAAATCAAAGATCAACTGTGATAAATCTTCAATTGAGTAGATGTCGTGATGCGGTGGTGGCGAAATGAGGGTAACGCCTGGTACAGAATAACGTAAACGTGCAATTAAGCCATTTACCTTACCGCCCGGCAGCTGACCACCTTCACCTGGTTTTGCACCTTGTGCCACTTTAATCTGTAATACTTCTGCTGAGGTTAAATAAGCAGGTGTTACACCAAAGCGACCCGATGCAATTTGTTTGATTTTCGAGTTACGAATCGTGCCGTAACGCGCTGGATCTTCACCGCCCTCACCTGAGTTGGAACGACCGCCAATGGTATTCATGGCAATGGCAATCGCTTCATGTGCCTCTGGTGACAATGCACCTAAGGACATCCCAGCTGAGTCAAAGCGCGGTAAAATTTCTTCTACGGATTCCACTTGTTCTACTGGAATCGAGTTGTCTGTTTTAAGCTTTAATAAGTCTCGAATGGTGGCAACAGGACGTGTGTTCACCAACTGTGCATATTCTTTAAAATCTGCATAGTTGCCTGAGCGCACGGCTTTATGTAAGGCATTAATCACGTCTGGGTTAAAGGCATGATATTCCTTATCAAACACAAATTTGAGTAAACCACCTTGTTCAATCGGCTTACGTGCTTTCCACGCCAAACTTGCTAATTTTTTCTGATCATTTTCTAAATCAACAAAAGTCGCCCCTTGAATACGGCTTGGCACACCTGTAAAGCATGTGTCGACAACTTCATTCGATAAACCCACAGCTTCAAATAGCTGACCGCCACGATATGAGGCAACTGTTGAAATCCCCATTTTAGAGAGGACTTTGAGTAAGCCTTTTTCAATGCCTTTACGGAAGTTATTTTGTGCATAAACTGGATCACCCAATAACTCACCTTTAGCAATCAAGTCATTAATCACATCATAAGCAAGATATGGATAAATCGCTGTGGCACCAAAACCAAGTAACACGGCAAATTGATGCGGATCACGGGCAAAACCCGTTTCAACAATCAAGTTAGCATCGGTACGTAAACCGCTATTAATTAAGTGGTGATGCACCGCACCTGTCACCATCATCGCATTGGCAGGTAAATAGCCTTCACGGATTTTCTTGTCTGATAGTACAAGTAAAGTTTTACCATCACGAATCGCTTGTGCTGACTCTTCACAAATACGCGCAATTGCTGCTTGTAAACCTTCAGTTTCTGCATAGTTCAGATCAATATCGGCAATCTCATAGCCTTTACGACCAATGGTACGAATTTGATGCATTTTTGAATTGGATAGCACTGGACTTGAGACAATTAAACGATCTGCATGTTCAGGACTTTGCTCAAAGACGTTTTGCTCACGACCAAAACAGGTTTCAAGCGACATCACAATTGATTCACGCAGTGGATCAATGGGTGGATTGGTGACTTGAGCAAATTGTTGACGGAAATAATCAGACACATGACGTACTTGACGCGACAACACTGCCATTGGCGTATCATCACCCATCGAACCTACAGCTTCTTGACCGCTTTCTGCGATTGGACGTAGCAATTGATCACGTTCTTCAAAGGTTACCATAAACATTTTTTGTGATGCTTTGAGTTGCTCGCCTTTTAAGCCTTGATCACATAAGTGTTCTTCGAGTTCTGGGCTACCTTGTAGACGCACTGAATTTTCGCGTAACCATTCACGGTAAGGACGCATGTTTTTCAGATGATTGTTGACGTCTTTGGTATCCAACATTTTACCAGTTAAGGTATCAATCACGAGGATTTGACCCGGCCCAACACGACCTTTAGAGATTACATCTTCAGGTTCATAGCCCCAAACGCCAATTTCAGAAGCCAGTGTGATGTAGCCATTTTTAGTGATGACCCAACGCGCAGGACGTAAACCGTTACGATCCAGCATACAAATCGCGTGACGACCATCTTGAATCACCAGACCCGCAGGACCATCCCATGCTTCCATGTGCTTCGAGTTAAACTCATAGAAAGCACGTAAGTCGGCGTCTAGGGTTTCTACGTTTTGCCATGCTGGTGGCACTAACATACGTAAGGCACGGAATAAATCCATACCACCGCCCACCAATAATTCAAGCATGTTATCTAAGCTTGAAGAATCCGAACCAGTACGGTTAACGATTGGATTTAAATCGGTGATGCCCGGTAACAGTGGGTTTTCAAATTTTGGGGTACGTGCCACGGCCCAGTTACGGTTGGCGGTAATGGTGTTAATTTCACCATTATGTGCTAAATAACGAAATGGCTGCGCCAATGGCCAACGCGGTAAAGTGTTGGTTGAGAAACGTTGGTGGAAGACCACAATATGTGAAGCTAAACGTGGATCAGCAAGGTCTAAATAGAAGTCGGCAATATACACCGGCATCATCAAACCTTTATAGCTAATTACAGTTGAGCATAAAGTCGTGACATAGAAGTATGGATCATTGATTTGCTGTTCCGCACGACGACGCGCCATAACCAGCTTACGGTTAAACTCAACTTCAGTGACACCCATTGGGCAGTTGACAAAGATCTGCTCAAATGCAGGTAAAGACTGCATGGCAATTGAGCCTAAAGCATCGTTGTTGGTTGGGACAATACGCCAACCAATCACACGGCAACCTTCTGCTTCAATTTCTTTGCTTAGAATTTGTTTGGCATGTGCAGCCAGTGCAGGATCTAAATTTAAGAACACTGTACCTACAGCAAAGACTTCGCTTAAGGTGATATCACTAATTTTTTTTGCTTCTTCACGGAAGAAAGCTTTTGGCATAGCCAATAATAAGCCACAACCATCACCTGTTTTGCCATCTGCGGCAATACCACCACGGTGGGTCATACAACTTAAACTATGCATGGCGGTCTGGACTAAGTCATGGCTAGCATCACCCTGCATATGAGCGATTAAGCCGAAACCACAGTTATCTTTAAACTCATCGGGTTGGTATAAACCTTGAGTGGGAGCTACATTGTGAGGCGATGGCATGTGCATAGCGTACCCTTCTTGCAGGGCCCATAAATGGGCAATTAACAGTTCATTTTTTGTTGGGTGTGGTCCTTGTTTGACTGACATAACTGAGGATTGGATCAAAGCACTTTTTTAAAGCAGTGCAGTGCACAGTTTTTGCAGTCTGTCGCGCCAAAACGGGGACATTTACTCAATTCATGCACCAATTAAGCAAAAAGAATGCCAATGTTTTTATTTTGCTGTTAATACGTTTATATCTCGAAATATTTGTTTTTTACTTCGTTAGCAAGATTGGATTTATGCTTCTTTTTGCACCATAGATGGGCACTTAATTCTAGTTATAACTGACTCTGCGCCATTTTAGAACAAATTTTCAACTCAAATTTGCACTCTATTGTGACGTAGTTCATGCATTATTGTTGGCTTTGACTGTGACTTTGCTCGACATCCACTACATTGCCATGTTGATCTCGGCGTACCACAGTCGTTGATGTAGTGGCTTTATCTGGACTTATCGCAGGAGCTTCTGGATTTGGTGCTGGACGTGGACGTGCCGGCTCACGCGCTTGAGTATTACTTTGAGCTCTTGGATTGGTGCTCATATTGTTTTTTGCCTGCGCAGCTAGACGTTGTTGATTGAGTAAGGCTCTGCGCTTGGCTTCTGCCAATACTGTTTCATCAACGATAGGCACTGCAACAGGACGCAATTTGACTGCATACAGTTTTTGATTTAAGCCAAGCTCATCTGAACCCATATCATTGACAAAATCTTTGTAGCTGTTGACCTGTGCAACATGTGGCGCTACAGATTTAGGCAAACTGATAGCTAAGGTAGCCAACGCATTTTTAGCTTCCGTTTCATTGTCATATAAACCGTATAACAATACATATTGTTCGGCTTGATTCTCACCGCTTAAACGAATATAGCGATAATCTTTACGTGACTCTTGCTTCTTTAAAAAAGTATTAATGATCTGTTCTTCCGAGACCCGGAATAACTCAACAACATATTTGTTTTTATTGTCTTCAATAAATTTATTACCACGGAATTCAGCTTCATGCTGGCCCGTTGCCACCACTCGTGTAGTCATTTCTAAAGGGCGTACTTCCTCTAACAACCCGCCTAAATGCGTCGTTGCTGCAACTTTTTCAGGTTGAATTTGTACAGCCACTTCGGTTTCGGCTTTGGTTTCTACCACCTGTAATTGATCTTTGTCGGTTATTGCCCAAGCCACCAAGCCCAAGAGTAAGCACAGCAATCCGCATACTAACCATATAGTATTGTGCATGTTTTGCTTAGAAGTACGGATTGCTGCCATGGATAACCTTATTCTTGATTGGCTAAAATTGCCTGTTGCATTAATTCTACATCAAATTCTTTCGTGATGATGGCTTGACCCAGCTGCTGCATTAACACCAAACGCAGTTGACCATTGAGCACTTTTTTATCATGCGCCATAAATCCTAAGAATTCATCTAGTGGAATTTTAGGACAAACAATCGGTAATTGGGCGCGAGAAATGATTTTTTTTGTACGTTCTAAATCATCCATAGAGATCCAGCCCATACGTTGCGATAGATCTGCTGCCATCACCATACCCGTCGCTACCGCTTCACCATGCAGCCACTCACCATAACCTAAATAAGATTCGATGGCATGACCAAAGGTATGTCCTAAATTAAGCAAGGCGCGCTCGCCTTGCTCTTTTTCATCATTGGCGACAATACGCGCTTTATGCGCACATGAACGATACACCGCTTCGGCCAATAATTCAGCATCACCTGCAACTAAAGCATCCATATGTTGTTCAAGCCATGCTAAAAACTCAATATCACCCAATAAGGCATATTTAATGACTTCGGCTAAGCCAGCTGATAATTCACGTGGGGGTAAGGTTTTGAGCTGTGACATATCTGCCAACACCACTTGTGGCTGTTGGAAGGCACCAATCATATTTTTACCCAAAGGATGGTTAATCCCGGTTTTGCCCCCCACACTTGAATCAACTTGTGATAATAATGTGGTGGGTACCTGAATAAAGTACACCCCGCGTTGGAACGCAGCAGAGGCAAAGCCTGCCATGTCGCCAATCACACCACCACCTAAAGCCAGCACCGTACAATCACGGTTAAAGCCAGCTTCCAGTAAAGCATCAAAAATTAAGTTTAAATTTTCAATATTTTTAAACTTTTCACCATCTGGCAAAATACACGTTGCTACCGTTTTACCTAAGGCTTCAATAGCAGTCACGTAATGCTGTAAATACAACGGTGCAACCGTGGTATTACTGACAATCATCACCTGACGACCTTTGATATAAGGTTCAAGTAATACTTGTGGATTTAAGTCACTGCCAATAAAGATCGGGTAACGACGATCACCGAGTTCAACGTGTAAAGTTTGCATGATTAAAGATCGCTTATTTAACTTGTGCTTGAGGTGCTTGAACAATCAAGGTCAGGATTTTTTGCGCTAAATCACGCGCTGCACCTTGATTGGTTTCAATAATGTAATGTGCCACTTCACGATATAAAGGATCGCGTATATCAAGTAGTTCCCGTAACTTTTGTTCCGGATTTTCAACTTGTAAGAGAGGACGGTTTTTATCGCGATAAGTACGCTGAAGTTGAATTTCGACAGGAGTATAGAGATAAACAACAATACCACGTTGTTTTAAGAATTGACGATTAGGTGCTTGGGTCACTGCACCTCCCCCAGTGGCGACCACCAACTCTGAGCGTGCGGTAAGTTCATCAATCACTGCCGTTTCACGACCGCGGAAGCCAAGTTCACCCTCTTTTTCGAAGATCCATGGAATGGCGGCACCGGTTTTACGCTCAATTTCGTGATCACTGTCGACAAACTCACGTCCTAACAGCTCTGCTAAATGTCGACCAACCGTGGTCTTACCCGCCCCCATCGGCCCTACCAAATAGATATTTGGCAGGGTGTCAAACTCTTTGCTTGGCAAGGAGTCACCTATTAATTTTGCTTAAATTGAAAATATATTAATGATTTCTTGAAACACTGTCATTAACAATTCGCGGTGTAACAAAAATCAATAGCTCACGCTTATCTTCAGATTTCAAATCCTTACGGAACAAACGCCCCACATAAGGTAAATCACCTAAAAATGGCACTTTGGTTTGCTGGGTTTGAGTTTCTTGTTCAAAGATCCCGCCAAGTACTACAGTTTCACCATTATTGACCAACACATTGGTGTTAATTTCATTTTTATTTAAAATGATTTCACCATTAGGTGCTGTGCCTGATGGCGAATCGCTATTAATTAATAGCTGCATTTGCACTTTGCCATCGGGGGTAATACTTGGTGTGACTTCTAAACTTAACAGCGCATCTTTAAACTGGGTATCAGCAGTGGTCCCGCCACCTGTGGTGGTGGTGGTTTGATACGGAATTTGTTGACCAGAGGCCACTTTAGCTTGTTGTTTATCAGCAGTTAATACTTTTGGTGTAGAAATGACTTCACCATAACCATCTGATTGTAGTGCAGATAACTCAAGATCCAACATAAAGTCAGACAAGCTAATTAAACCAAACGCCACTCGACCTGCTGCACTTGCTACACCTAAATCGACGTTTAAGTTATCTGGACGTTGGATATCATAGCCACCGTTTTCATTTGGCTCACCGCGTAAATCCCATAGGGTTTGATCGCTACCGCCTACCAACAAGTTATTATTCTTGTTAATCCCTTGTGACACCAAGCCCCACTTCACCCCCATTTCTTTGGTGAAATCCGTTGAGGCACGCACAATACGCGCTTCGACCATCACTTGTTTTACCGAGACATCAAGTAAATCAATCATTTTACGAATTTGATCAATTTTGGCTGAAGTATCGTTAATAATTAAAGTATTGGTTCGTGGATCAATCGATGCTGTACCACGTGGGCTGAGGAGTGAACCTACGCTATCACCAAGTAAGTCGCTATCTGCACTGTTATTACTTGAGCCACCACGATTACTGGCATTACGACCTTCAACAATCAATTTTTCAATATCAGCAGCTTTAGCATAGTTGAGCTGAATATATTCAGTTTGCAGTGGTGCCAATTTAATGCTTTGAGCAATCGCTTTGGCTTCTTCTTCTTCAGCTTTGGTCAATTCCGCCAAAGGTGCAATCCAAATCACGTTGCCATTACGACGTTTATCTAAGTTTTTAGTCTTTAAAATAATATCTAAAGCTTGATCCCATGGCACATCTTTTAAGCGTAAAGTAATGTTGCCTTGTACTGTATCTGCCGCCACCATGTTAATGCCGGTAAAGTCAGCTAAGAGCTGTAGTACACGGCGTACTTCAATGTCTTGGAAATCCAGCGAGATTTTTTTGCCGTTATAGTGCTGTACGGTACGTGTTACCGCCTGTTGTGCTGTCGCAGTACTACGGTCAACAGGGCGTTTGACCGAAATGGTCAGCTTATTTTCTGCTTGATATGCCATGTATTCATAGCTACCACTGGTTTGAATGGTAATAACACCACTGCCAGCACTGTTTTGTGCATCAATGGTTGAAGCAGGTGTTGCAAAGTCATTGACATTTAACCGACGTGCGAGGTGAGTCGGGACTTTATTACCTAGGGTACGTACCACAATTTTGCTGCCTTGTTGCTGTACATCTACAGGGGTATTCGGTCCTGCAAGATCAATCACCACCAAGCCTTCGCCTGCAGCCCCGCGCTCAAAACCAATATTGGTAATGCCTTGGGTTTCTTTAACTGCAGCCACTGGCGCGACTGATGCAGCTGTTGTTGTGGTTGGATTAATTTTAAGGATATAAGTATTGCCCTCTACACGCGTGGTAAAGGCACCGGCATCAGCCAAATTAATGTTTAAACGCGCACGCTGCGCATCTGACATCACTTCAAGATTACTGGCTTCTTTGGTGGCAATATTAATCTTATTTTGTTTTAAGGTTTGTGTGGCTTTCTCAAAATCTAGCACCAAACGTGATGGGTTTTCGAGTTGATATGCTTGTGGCTCAGGGGGAATACCATTAAACATGACACGAATTTCGGTGCCTTGGTTAGGTACTTGCATAGGCACAATATTGGTAATGCTCACCTGTGCGTTTGCCACTTGCATGACTGCCATTGCTACCGTTGCCATCGAAAACTGACGCAATAAATTCATGGTATTACCATCCCCAAAAATAAAATCTTTCACACTATTGTTCATTGTTATTCCTTAAGGTGCAGCAGCACCCAGCAGTACCAGGCTCCGTGGACGTTCTAAATAACCTTCACGACCATCTGGAATGATTTCGATCAGATCAATTTGCGTTGGTGTAATACGCACCACGCGACCGTGGTTGTTGCCCATATAACTGCCGAGCTGTACTCGCTCTAGCTCACCATCAGGGGTTTGAATAACTGCTGTGATTTTACCTGAGCTGTTGAGCATACTGCCTTTCATATTCAAACTTTCTAGGGCATAGCTCTCGAGTGGTTGTGGCGCACGCGAGAAGTTTGGATAAACTCGCTTGCCGGCCATAATTTTCAGCTCTGCCGCTAAAGAAGTAGGCATAAACGGACTTTTTAATTGATGCGCTGCATAATCAAAGGTTGGCACAGGCATAAATACTGGCGCAGGCTCAATTGGCAAAGGCGGTTGGTTACGAATCTCCGCCATTTGTTGATTGACTGAGTCAATGCGTGAATCACAACCGACCAAGGCCAATCCAAGCAAGAGGCTTAAGCTAATTTTGCGTGTATGCATTATGGCGTCTCCTCTGTTGCATCTGGATTTTGCTCGTTTGGATTTACACCGATATAACGATAAGTTTTGGCATTAACTTTATAAGTCACTACAGGCACTTCAGCGCGTTTCTCTTTGTTTTCTAAAGCTGAAATTTCAAAATCATGTAAGGTGACAATACGCGGTAAGGCGGCAATACCACTGACAAATGAACCAAAGGCATGATAATCACCTGTCGCTTCAATCGAAATTGGCTGTTCAATAAAGAACTCTTGCTTAATTTCATTTTCTAGACGGATATTTTTAAATTTCAGTCCAGCATTCACCCCAGTGATGTTAATGTCTTCAACTAAACCTGGAATTTCAGTTTCTTTAGGTAGCTGTTCTAACTGCTGGTTAAAGTTGGCTTGCATATCCATGAGCTGCGCTTGATATTGCTGTAAATTACGCAATTTAGAATCTTTCTCACGAAATTCATTGAGTAACTGAGTTTCTTGTGCACGGGCAGCTTCAATCGCATCTAACTTTGGCTTGATTGCCAAAAAGTAGCCAATAGCAGCAATCACTAAAAGTAAAAATAACCAACAGGTAATTTTGACTGAAACAGGCCAACTACCATAATTACTGGTATCTAAGGTATTAAACTGCTGGAAAAACTTTTCCACCGTCATTTTCTTTTTGGGGCTGACGACGTCTTGGCTTAATTCATCAAATTCTTCACGACTCATTATTCTGCCCCCGTTACGATAAGATCCGCTTCACTTGCAGCTGCATCTAGATCTGCCACGATATCCATTTTGATTTCATCAAGATCAGCTGTCACCACAAATGAGCCATAGCTGTCTTCACGACGTGGTACAAGCGAACTGGCTGGTTGCTGTTTACCTTCTTCCACGGCTAAGAACGAATTCATAAAGGCATTGCGATACCACGATGATGCTTCTAGACCACGCAGTAAATCTGCCACAGTATTTGGACTATCAGCACGCCCTTCAATGGTAAATTTATCGCCTTGACGGACAAATTTGGTGATGTACATATTGCTTGGTATGACACGTACCAGTTCATCGACGAGACGCACTGCTACAGGGCGTTGACCTTGTAAACCTTGAATCAGTTTCATACGCTCAACAATGGCATCGCGCTGTTCTTGCAAGCCTTCCAAAGATTTTAGCTGGACATCTAGGTTTTGGTTGGTGCTCATCACCAATTGATTGGCTTGGTTCTGGTCTTCAAGACGACCATCAAAGTACATCCAAGTCCCAACCACGCCTAATACGCCAAGTAAAGCCACCCCAATAGAAACCGCAATAAATTCTTTTTTACGTTTTTCTCTTAGCTCATCACGCCAAGGGAGTAAGTTAATTCTTGCCATTAATCAAAACTCCGCATTGCGAGGCCACAGGCCACCATCAGTGAAGACGCATCTTTTTCAATTTTTTGTACATCAACTTTGCTGGAAAAGCCCATTTGTAAAAATGGATTCGCTACCGTGACGCGATAACCAAGTTTTTGCTGAATGAGCTTGGCAAGGCCTGTGATATTGGCATTACCACCCGCCAACAAAATATGGTCAATTTCGTTAAATTGTGATGATGAGAAAAAGAACTGCAATGAACGTGCGGCTTGTTGGACGACGGCATCCAAATAAGGCTCTAAAACCTCAGCCTCGTAATCATCTGGCAGACTTTGAGTTTTCTTAGCACGACCTGCTTCTTCAAAAGACAAGCCATAGCGGTTTTGAATATCTTGTGTTAATTGCTTACCCCCAAAGACCTGTTCACGGGTATAAATGACTTTACCGTTTTGCATGACAGATAACGTGGTCATAGTATGACCAATATCTAAAATTGCTACGGTATGTACGCCCACTGGCAAGGTATCAGCAAAAACTTCATACGCATTTTCAATGGCAAAGCTTTCTACGTCGGCAATTTTTGGGGTAAGACCGGCAAGCTCTAGTACCTCAGAGCGAAGGCTAATGTTTTCTAAACGTGTCGCAACCAGTAACACTTTAACGCGTTGCGGATTAGCTAAACGATCAGGGAGGACTTCAAAATCAAGGCTGACTTCATCAAGCGGGAACGGAATATATTGCTCAGCATCCATACGGATTTGCACTTCACGCTCGTCATCATTCATGTCCGCATCCATCTCAATGACTTTAGAAATCACCATGGAGGTTGGAACAGCAAAAGCGGCATGATCACTGCGTGGATCAGCAAGATTAATTGCACGCTCTAGGGCATCTGCAACAGCTTCTACATTTAAAATATTTTTTTCAACCACACTGCCATCTGGTAATGGAACAAGAGCATAACTCTCGACATGGTACTTACCATTCTTTACAGCGAGTTCTAAAACTTTAACAGAAGTAGAACTAATATCTACGCCCGTTAACCCCTTATTTGGTTTACGATATAACCTGAGCACAATTCAGTCCTATTATTTTTTTATCCCCAAAAAACAAAAACCCACTAATCGGTCAAGGTCTATAATTTTATACGGATACAATAACTCATCTAACAATCCGTAGGTGTAAAGGCTATACTGACGACCAATTAGTTTGCCATTAGCTCTTATTAAAACTTACTTGTTATGAAAAAGCTATCTTGTTCAGGCCGTGTGCATCCATTTTTTTTGAGCATAATTATAATTTTAGTCTCAATTCCGATGGGTTTTTATGGCATGTACCTTTATATCGCCCCATCCTTACCGGATATGTCGACCCTCAAAAAAGCGCCTTTGCTTAAGCCTTTACAAGTTTATAGCTCAGATAACCAACTGATTGCCGAATATGGTGGCAAACTCTCGGTTCCGGTGGCCTACAACCAAATTCCACAGACCTTTGTCCATGCGTTTTTAGCAGCCGAAGACTCATCTTTCTTTGATCACAGCGGGGTGAGCTTTAAGGGCTTAGGTCGTGCTGTGACTGAGAGTTTGACTGGATCTGATGTGCAAACCGGTGGTTCAACCATTACTATGCAGGTGGCTAAAAACTATTATTTAAGTCCAGAACGTACCTTAAAACGTAAACTGACTGAAGTATTTTTAGCACGCAAAATTGAACAGACTTTAAGTAAAGAAGAAATTCTAACCTTATACGTAAATAAAATTTTCTTAGGTAAAAATGCGTATGGTATCGCGGCTGCAGCGCGGATTTATTATAACAAGAGTTTAAATGAGCTTTCTGTGGCGCAAATGGCCATGATTGCCGGATTACCTAAAGCACCTTCTAAATATAATCCGATTGCCAATCCTGAACGTGCGCTAGAGCGTCGTAACTGGATTGTAGGACGGATGTTACAGCTAGGTTATATTGACCAAGCGCAATACCAAACTGCGATTGCCGAGCCATTAAATTTAGACAGCCCTGACCGTAGTATTAGCAACCGATTTCCCTATGTAGGCGAAATGGTGCGTAGCGAGTTAGTGGAAAAATTTGGCGAACATGCAGTCGATTCAGGTTATAAAGTTTATACCACCATTAATAGTGAACGTCAGGCCTACGCCGAACAGGCAGTACGTGATGGCTTAGAAGATTATGACCGTCGTCATGGTTGGCGTGGTGCTGAGGCACACGATAAACCCTTAAAAGAATTTATGGCTTATGCCAACACCTACCCCGCTCAAGTCATTAAAGTTGGTACGAATAGCTTTGATGCTGTTATGCAAGATGGTTCAACGGTAACCGTACCCTGGTCAGGTATGTCATGGGCACGCCCCTATCGCAGCGCCAATAGTGTAGGAGCTGCGCCAAGCCGGGCTTCACAAATTGTCAAAGTTAAGGATATTGTACGTTTACGCCCCAATACAGAAAAAACTTCATGGGCACTGGTCCAAGTTCCAAAAGTCCAAGGCCAATTGATTGCATTAAACCCTAACAATGGGGCTTTAGAAGCAGTTGTGGGGGGCTATAACTTTTATCAGTCTAAATTTAACCGTGCCATTCAAGGCTGGCGTCAGCCAGGTTCAACCATCAAACCCTTTGTTTATGCTTTAGCATTAGAGCGTGGCATGACCCCGCATAGTATGGTTAATGATGCGCCTATTACCATTGGTAAATGGACTCCTAGAAACTCCGATGGACGTTATTTGGGCATGATTCCACTGCGCCGAGCATTGTATTTATCACGTAATACAGTATCAGTGCGTTTATTACAAAGCGTCGGCGTTGAACGTGCACGACAATTATTTATGGACTTTGGTTTACAAGAAGATCAAATTCCGCGTAACTACACCATTGCTTTAGGTACACCACAAGTCTTACCGGTACAAATGGCCACAGGTTATGCCACGTTTGCCAATGGTGGCTACCGCGTTCAACCATATTTTATTGAGCGTATTGAAGACGCCTATGGCAAAGTGATCTATAAAGCCAATCCTGAATATGCCTGTATTCAGTGTATTACTCAAAAAGATGAACCTGCTAAAAAGGATCTCAAAGAACTTTCAGCAGATGATGCAGCATTTTTAGAGGCTGCATCTGAAGCCAAAGCTGCATCTGAAGCAGCAAGTTCAGAAGCCACTGCTGCACCTACTCCAACTGCTAAACCTGCCGACAGCACTGAATATCGTCAAGCGCAGCGGATTTTAAAATCCAGCTCAGCTTATGATATGGCCAATATTTTGCGTGATGTAATTAATCACGGTACCGGTCGTGCTGCTTTAAAAATTGGTCGTGATGATTTAGGTGGCAAAACAGGTACTACCAACGATGCAAAAGATGCATGGTTTGCCGGTTTTAACGGTAAACTCGTGACCATTACTTGGGTCGGTTTTGACCAGCCAAGCACCTTAGGACGCCGTGAATATGGCGGCGTGGCAGCACTTCCAATTTGGAGTGACTTTATGGAGAAATCTTTAAAAGGCACACCATCAGCATGGGTTCGACTAGATGCTAAAGCTAAAGGACCAGAAGATCGTAACAAAGTTGAATCTGCTGAACAAGACGATCAACAACACCGTACCGCACCGCCGCTGGCACGTCCAATTTATCGTCCACCCCCAGTGGCACCAAAACGCAGCGTAGAGAATGACTTTGCCGACTTACCTGGCACTACAGCGTTGCAGCCGGTACGTAAAACACCACCGCCGATGCAACCTGAACCTAAACGGGAAGCACCTAGCGACAGTTTAGAAAATTTAATTCGAGAAGTTGAATAAGGAAAAGCCCGCGATTGCGGGCTTTTTTTATTTCTTTTTAAACACATAAATTTGGAACTGCGCGGCCAAATTAAAGTGTTCATTGACTTCTAAAGTCTGACGACGCTCTGGTTTGGCTTTATAGGCATAAGGCGTCATGGCAATCAGATTTTTTAAATCAGTTTGATTGAGCTGCATAGGGGCATCAATCACGATATCTTCGACTAAATCAAAGGCATCTTTGAGCTGTTCAACAAATTTAGCCGAATCATGTTGTTTCACCTCTTCAAACAAGGCTTCACGCATCGCATATAAATGATTTTGTGCTGGCGTGACCACCATTAAATGACCGTTATCTTTTAAGACACGTAGAATTTCTTGCTTAGGAATCGGGCTAAATAGACTGGTGCATAGGTCAATTGAAGCGTCTAAAACAGGTAAAGTTGCGCCAGTACCAACAATCCAAGTGATGTCTTTATTCAGCTTCGCTGCCACTTGTACCGCATTTTTCGCAATATCTACCCCTACGCATTGCAATACTTGGGCCTGCATTGCATTGGTGTAATAGCCTTCACCACAACCAATATCCAGCAAGTTTTCAATCCTTAACTCAGCAATTTTTTTCACCACTGCCTGTTGCAATGGTGCGTAATGCCCTGCGCTTAAAAAGGCACGGCGCGCTTGTACCGACTCAGGCGTATCACCCGGATTTTTACTGTGTTTATGCTGCACTACATGTAAATTGACATAGCCTTGTTTAGCCAAGTCATAACTATGACGATTTACGCAGTGCCATGTTTTTTCTGTAAGACTCAGTTTTTCCCGACATACAGGGCACATGAGTAGGTTCATCATTTTCTCCAAAAACAAAAAAAGCCGGCAAATGCCGACTTTCTTTTTACGATTTGCTTAGCGCAATTTTAAAGTCATTAAGCCTAAAACTACCAGCATAATTGTGATAATCCAGAAACGAATCACCACTTGTGTTTCACGCCAGCCTTTTTTCTCGTAATGATGATGGAGTGGCGCCATTAAGAACACTCGTTTGTTACGCATACGTAGTGAACCTATTTGTAAGAAGACTGAAATTGCTTCTACCACAAACACACCGCCCATAATGGCAAAGACGATTTCTTGACGAACCATCACTGCAATGGTACCGAGCATCGCACCTAAAGATAATGCGCCGACATCACCCATAAATACTTGCGCAGGATGGGCGTTGTACCAAAGGAAAGCCAAACCTGCGCCAATCATCGCTGCACAGATCACCACCAATTCAGATGAATATTTTACATAAGGAATATGCAGATAATTAGCAAAGCGTACATCACCCGCTAGATAAGCAAACACCCCCAAACCTGCTGCCACCAAGACGATTGGCATAATGGCCAAACCATCTAAACCATCGGTTAAGTTGACTGCATTGGATGCACCGTTAATCACCAAATAAGTAAAGATAATAAAACCGATACCCAGTGGAATCATCGACAGTGGAATCGAGATTTCTTTAAAGAATGGAATCAGCACATCCAACATAGACGCTGTTTGCGCTGCACTCGGTTGTAGAGTTGCAATGTAATACAGCGCGATACCTGCACCAATTGAACCAACTGAAGTCCAAAAGAATTTCTTGCGGGCTGGTAAACCGGCATTGTCTTTATAACGGATTTTAATCCAGTCATCGGCCCAACCTACGGCACCAAAAATGACCATTACTGCAAGCACAATCCAGACATAAGGGTTGCTTAAATCTGCCCAGAGTAAGGTGGAAATACCAATAGACAATAGAATCAGTAAACCACCCATGGTTGGGGTGCCCATTTTTTTGGCATGACCTTCAGGCGCAAAGCTACTGACCGCTTGACCGTATTTTAAGGCTTGTAATTTACGGATCATATAGGGGCCAAGCGCAAGCCCAATCCCAAGCGCGGTGAGGACACTTAATAGTGCACGTAGCGTTAAATAACGTACTACACCAAACGAGTCATGATAACTCGCTAAGTGTTCGAACAACCAGAGTAGCATTTACAGTTTCTCCATCAATTGCGCCATCAACGTTTCCATATGGGTATAACGAGAACCTTTAAACAGGAAACTCATGGATTGCGTTTGATGTGTTTCGACTAGACTAATTAAAAGAGGTAAGGCTTGTTCTTGAGTTAAGAAAGCCTGCATTTTTTTACCATATTGGGTACTGCGCGCACCTTCTTGTGCCGCAGGGGCAAATTCGCCCACTGCCACGACAAAGTTTAAGCCTTTGACTGAGACTAAATCGCGCCCCAGTTTGTAATGCTCAATCGCAGCAGCAGCACCTAGTTCACCAATATCACCAATCACCATCACGCGAATACCCTCTTGCTTCGCCAGCACTTCGGCAGCAGCACGCATTGAGCTTGGGTTGGCGTTATAGGTGTCATCAATAAATAAATGATTTTTATGTTGAATAAAGTTCAGACGACCTTTAGCACCTTGAGCTTGTTCTAAACCCTGTACAATGTCTTGTAGATCAATATTTAAAGCCAAGGCAAAAGCCACCGCAGCCAACGCATTTTGTACATTGTGCTCACCCGCAAATGGTAACTTCACTCGGCTAGTGCCTTGCGGGGTGTTTAAAGTAAATGTGGTTTCTTGGGGCTGTAAATCAATATCTGTGGCAAAGATGTCACCCCCGTGACCAAAACTTAAGATTTTTTCATTGTGTACGGCAGTTTGAATTTGTGCACTAAAGTCATCATCACTTGGGAAAATGGCTGTACCATCGCTGGCAATATGTGCGTAAATTTCCGATTTAGCACGGCAAATCCCATCACGACCACCAAACTCACCCAAATGCGCAGTCCCAATATTTAAGATGCCTGCCACATGCGGCTGCACTAAATTTGAGGTGTAATCAATTTCACCTTGATGACTTGCGCCCAATTCCATCACAGCATATTGATGCTCAGCACACAGCTCAAGCAACATCATCGGCACACCTAAATCATTATTTAGATTACCGCGAGTAATCAGCGTTGGGGCTAAGCGCGATAAAATACTACCCAGCATTTCTTTGGTGGTGGTTTTACCACTACTGCCCGTTAAAGCAATCACTTTAAGCTGCGGATTATGCTGACGACGATAAGCGCCCAAAGCACCCAAAGCCAAACGTGTATCACTCACCACCAATTGGTAAATATCGGCATCTACAGGATGACTGACTATCGCAACTTGGCAGCCCTGGGCAGCCACTTGTACAATAAAATCATGGGCGTCAAAACGCTCGCCTTTTAAAGCTAAAAAGGCATCACCGGCTTCGGCATGACGTGAATCCGTTAAAATACGTTTAATTGCGCCTTGTGGCACTTGGTTATTATGCCAATGCCCTTGGGTGGCTGCGGCAAGTTGTTCGGCTGTCCACGGCTCTAAAGGCACAGTACTGGTGGTTGAGGTATGCATGATGTTTTCCTATTGCGCAGGATAGGCACGATCGGCCTGCTGTGGCATGTTAAGCGCAGCTTGCACTTCAACAACGTCGTCAAACCAATGACGCACGCCATTAATTTCTTGATAATTTTCGTGACCTTTACCGGCAATCACCACAATGTCACCGGCTTTAGCCGTTTTAACTGCAAATTTAATCGCTTCACGGCGATCATGAATTTCATGCACACGATGCGCGCTAAAATCGATGCCGGCTTTCATGTCAGCAAAAATTTGCTCAGGATCTTCAGTACGTGGGTTATCTGAGGTAAGCAAGGCCACGTCAGCACCTTGTAATGCCGCTTGCGTCATCAATGGACGTTTACCACGATCACGGTCACCACCACAGCCAAACACGGCCCAAAGGTCTTGTGACACATGACGTTTTAAGGTTTGTAACACTTGAATTAAGGCATCAGGGGTGTGTGCATAATCCACCACAAATAAACGTTCGTCATCACGTATCACTTGCATACGACCCGGCGCACCTTTGAGCTGTGGTGCTGTTGCAATCAAATCACTTAAGGCAAAACCCGCTTGTTCAGCAGAGACCAATGCAGCGACTAAATTCTCAACATTAAAGTGACCCAATAACGGACTTTGCACCTCAAATTCAGCTTGTGCAGTCACTAGGCTAAACCTCGCACCACTTAAGCTATATTCGATATCTTTAACTTGGTAATCAGCTGCTTGTGTCGTTGAATAGGTCAGGATTTTAGGCTGCGCTGAATTGTTTTTGGCTGCTTGTAACATCACTGGCGCGTGTTCATCATCAATGTTGATAATCGCCACTTTGAGGCCAGAAAAAGCAAATAAAGCCGCTTTGGCCTCCGCATACGCTTCTAGCGTACCGTGATAATCCAAGTGATCACGACTTAAATTACTGTACGCGGCAATTTCAATATTTGCGCCATTTAAACGACCTTGTTCTAAACCATGCGAACTGGCTTCAATTGCTGCAAATTCAGCACCTTGCTGCGCATATTCATGCAAAGCTGTTTGCAAGTGTAAAGCATCTAAAGTGGTGTGCGAAGAGGCCTCAAGATTAGGTAAAATCCCATTCCCTGTAGTGCCCATAACAGCACATTTTTTACCTTGCAACATTAAAAGTTCAGCCACTAAACGCGAGATTGTGGTTTTACCATTGGTTCCTGTTACTGCCAAAATGCGTGCTGGGTTAACAGGCTGCGTCGCTTGTAAATATTGTTTTTGCCACTGGCCCATTAAATGACGCACATTGCTCACAACATAGCTATTGTCTAAGCCTAAATCCGTTTCAGCAATGACCGCCAAAGCACCTCGATCAAGGGCACTTTGCGCAAATTGCACAGTTTTTTCTGGTTGCGAAAAACTAGTCAGGGCAATAAAAATTTGCCCTGGCTGTACTTGACGACTATCTAATTGAAAGCCCTGAAAGGATTGTGTCATCCAAGCAGCGCTTTGGTCGATCGGATAAAGCTGTTGAAATGTAATTGACATTGCTCACCTATTTATTGGGCTTTTGGCTCTCTAAGGGTTTATCTAAAGGGACGTTAAGGAGACGTAAAGACTCTTGCATCACGCGGGCAAATACCGGTGCAGACACGGTACCACCGTAATAACTGCCTTTTGGATTTTCAACCACAACCACCATGGCTAAACGTGGATCACTCACAGGTGCTACCCCAGCAAATAAGGCGCGATATTCGTTGGTCGAATAGCCCTTACGATCAGCACGTAATTTGTGCGCTGTACCTGTTTTACCTGCAACACGGTAACCAGGAATATTAGCGCGTGTTGCGGTACCGCCTGGTTGAGTGGCTGTTTCCATCATCAGTAATACTTGATCGGCAATTTTTGCATCAATCATTTGCTCGCCTTGCGGTAAACCTTCAAGTTTGTACAAACTTAATGGCATTTTTTTACCTTTATTGGCTAGCATGGCATAGGCATCTGCCATCTGTAGCACGGTGGCATTTAGACCATAACCATAAGACATGGTGGCTACTTCAGACACGTTCCATTTACTTGGCGGCAAGATTAAACCCGCACTTTCACCTGGGAATTTGACTGCCGAACGCTGACCAAAACCTAAGCGTTTGTAGAAAGTAGGTAGCGTTTCATATGGCAAAGATAGGGCCAGTTTAGCCACACCCACGTTAGATGATTTTTGAATAATGCCACCTAAGGTTAAAGGGCCGTAGTTATGCGTATCACGGATAGTATGGTTACCTACACGCATGCTCCCCGGTGAGGTATTAACGACACTATTGACATTATATTTACCACTTTCGAGTGCCATTGCTACTGTCAGTGGCTTCATGGTCGAGCCCGGCTCAAAAGAATCCACTGCACCGCGGTTACGCATAGCATCTTTGTTTTCTAAGCCTTTTTTATCATTTGGGTTATACGATGGCCAACTTGCCATCGCTAAGATTTCACCAGTTTTGACATCTACTGCAATCGCAGTGGCAGAACGAGCATTATTGGCAATACCCGCAGCAGTCAACTCACGATACATAATGTACTGCAAACGTGAATCGATACTTAAGGTAATATTTTCACCATGTTCAACTTCACGTAGCACATCTGGATCTTTAACGCGATTGCCTTTTTTATCACGTAAAATACGTTGCTCGCCTGCCACACCGGATAAACGGCTATTGAGCTGCATTTCCAAGCCTTCAATTCCTGTACCTTCGCTATTGGTTAAACCAATAATTTGTGCACTTGGCTGCGGCTGTGGATAATAACGCTTATAATTTTTTTCGGTATATACGCCTTGGAAATTACGCCCGACAATCATTTCTGCTTGTGGTGGTGGCACTTCCTTTTTTAAGACCACATAACGTGAGTTTGGACGTTCATAAACCTTTTTACGTAGTTCAGCACGGTCCATACCAACGGCATCAGCCAGTTCATCCAAATTTAAGTTTTTGTCCGGCAACTGGCGCTTTAATTTGTTGTTGCTTGGATCAACAGCAAGTTTGGCTTTGGTTTCATCATAAAGCTTTTTATTTTCAAAATAATCCTGTGGATCAATCACCACATTCATGATTGGAGTACTAATCGCCAAAGGTACCCCATGACGGTCGCTAATTACCCCACGCATCGGCTTAATTTTTTCGGTGCGTACCATGTTGGCATTGGCTTTATTTTGTAAGAACTCTTTATCAATGATTTGTACAAAGAAGGCACGACCGACCAAAATCAGAAAAACAGCCAGCACCACGCCCCACATGAGGTAGAAGCGCCACATATCTACACTTAAAGTATTTTTTTCAGTAATAGACTGCTTTTTTTTCCGCGTAGGTTTTTTATGCGAATCGGCCATACTTATTGTTTCTGTTCAGAGTTCATCGGTAAAGAAATCACGACAGTTTGTGCTGCCGGAGGTGAATACATACGTAGTTGTGTCACTGCACGTGTGCCAATTTGCGCAGTTGCACCAAAGGTTTGTTGCTCAATCAGCAAACGCCCCCACTCAGCATTAAGCGCTTCTTTTTCGCGATTCAAGCTACTGAGCTGACGATAATCATGACGATATTCAAACACTTGAAATACCACCATCATGGCGCTAATAAAGACCAAAGCAATCAACAGCGCATAACTTAGATTACGCTTTAAAACTAATTTGGATTTAGGTTGATCGGCAATTTGCTCTTGGTTTTTCATTATTCGCCTTTAGCAACTAAACGTTCTGCAACACGTAACCATGCACTACGCGAACGAGGATTGGCTTTCACTTCCGCTTCACTGGCTTTAACACGGTCAATTTTCTTTAAACGACGCGTATCTTCGCGTTGTGGTGGCATTCCCCAACTATGGTCTTCTGCCAAAGTTGATTCTTTTTGAATAAATTGTTTGATTAAACGGTCTTCTAAAGAGTGGAAGCTAATCACCGCTAAACGACCGTGTGGTTTCAGCACATCTACCGCTTGGGGTAAAAATACCTCAACATCTTCTAATTCTTTGTTAATCGCGATACGAATCGCTTGGAAAGTACGCGTTGCAGCATGTTTATTTTTTTCCCATTTAGGATGCGCGACTTTAACAATCTCAGCTAATTCACCAGTTGTTGCAATATAACCTGCCGCTTTAATGGCTTTAGCAATACGACGACTATAACGTTCTTCGCCATATTGGAAAATAATATTGGCTAATTTTTCTTCTTCAATCTCAACCAACCATTCAGCGGCGGTAGGGCCTTTTGAATTGTCCATACGCATATCAAGTGGACCACTATGCATAAAACTAAAACCACGCTCTGCTTGATCAAGCTGCGGCGAAGACACCCCTAAATCAGCCATCACACCATCGACTTGATCAATCCCACGCGCAGCAAGCTCTTGTTTTAAATCAGCAAAGCTCGCATGAATAATCTCAAAACGCGGATCTTCTTGTTGCAGTTGATACGCTACTTCTAAAGCTTGCGGATCTTTATCAAAACCATAAACTTTGGCATTGGCATCGAGTTTTGACAGCAATAAACGGGTATGCCCACCGCGCCCAAAGGTGCCATCTACATAAATCCCTGTATTGCGCTCTGCAACTAAAGCATCAACGGTTTCGTGAAGTAATACAGAAATATGGGACATAGCACTCTTGAAATAAGCAAAATTGTAACTGCACATTATCACCTGCTTTTTGCCAAGCGCCAAACGACTTTTTGTAGGGAATTTTTATTTTTCATAGAGAAAACCGTTTTAGCTAAAAAAAGCCCCCAATTGGGAGCTTTTATGCAGCTTAAAATTAACGTCTAGAATTATAGATCTGATCGAAGATCGCGCCATTAACAAAATGGGTTTGCTGTGCTTTCGCCCAACCACCAAACACTTCGTCAATGGTAAAGGTTTTTAGTGTTGGGAATTGATGTGAATACTTGGCTAAAATCTCTGGGTTACGTGGACGATAGTAATGTCGTGCCGCCATGTCTTGACCTAAAGGTGAGTACAAGTAATTGATATAACCTTGCGCTAACCATTTGTTACCATTTTTCTCAACTGTACGATCCACAATAGCCACAGATGGTTCAGTTAAAATGGTCAATGATGGATAGACAATATCAAATTTACCTTTGCCCAAGGCTTTTTGCGTCACTAAAGCTTCATTTTCCCAAGTAAGTAATACATCACCAATGCCACGTTCAGCAAACGTCGTCATTGACGCACGCGCGGCTGAATCCATCACTTTAACATTGCGGTACATCTTACCTACAAATTCTTTGGCTTTAGCTTCATTGCCCCCTGGTTGTTTTAACTGGTAACCCCAAGCTGATAAATACACCCAACGTGGTAGACCACCTGTTTTTGGATTTGGAGTAATAATTTCTACACCTGGCTTGGTTAAATCGTTCCAATCTTTAATGCCTTTTGGATTGCCTTTACGTACCATAAACACAATCGCAGAAGTATAAGGGGCTGAATTGTGTGGAAATTCTTTTTGCCAACCTTTTTGAATCTGCCCGGACTTCACGATTTCTTCAATATCATTGGCAAGTGCCAACGTCACTACATCGCCTTTTAAACCATCAACCACAGAACGTGCCTGTTTACCTGAACCACCATGTGACTGTTTAAAGGCTACAGATAAACCGGTTTTGTCTTTCCAATATTGACCAAATGATTTGTTAAACTCGTCGTAAAATTCACGTGTTGCGTCATAAGATACATTCAAAAACTCACGGTCTGCAGCCTGTGCAGATGTGCCAAATGCTATACTACCGAGCAATAGCGCGGTACTTACCCAAGTCTTCAATTGCATTTTCATGGCAGCATTCATCCATTATCTATATTAGTGCTAAATATATGAAATATATTTATAAACTTCAATTCAAGCACTGTGCCTGATCTATGACTTTTAGCTTAAACACTTAAGTTAAAAGTATGTTTTTTATTAAAAAAATTATGATAAAACGCCTATATAGCTTTTTATGATTAATATATGCATAAAACATATATTAGACCCTATAGATTATTACATCATAACCTTGTGCTAAGGCTTAGTATATTTTTAAGCTTTGCTTATCTAAAACCAGTAAAAAAACAGTTCACTTGCATATTTTTGTAAAAATTGCTTAACTAAACAGCAGTTGTTACTTATCTTCACCTTATCTTCATAGTTGTTTGTTAAAAATTATTTTTATACCAAGAGTGTTAATTTTTGGTAACTATTGTGGTCGGGTTGTGTATGGACCACAAGGTAAATGCTTAACTTCGTTAGGCTTAAATTTTAATCATACACTTATGTTATTATGTTACGAAAGGGGACGTTAATGTTTAAACTTATTCCAGTATTGTTGGTCACGACCTTATTAAGCCATGTGCACGCAGCAGGACTGCAACCTAGCAGCAACAAAACTAAGTCAGCTGAAAAAAGCTCATTAATTGAAAAAGCACTCACGCAAAAACAAGAGAATCCAGATTTAAATGTTACCAGTTTAAAATTAATGACCACTATTAAAACCAAGCCAAGTCAAAGTATTTTAGCTGCGCAAAACCAAAGTTTCTCACGCTTTGTACAATCTTTATTCAGTTCAAATTCTTGAAAAAAATCGCCAAAATGCTTTATCCCTTTCAAAGCGTTTTGCTGATTAAAGCCCAATTAACGTAAATGTAATTGGGCTTTTTCGTTATAATAGCCTTTAGTTACTTTTCTAAAGAAAAAGAGTGTTATGACCGTTCGTACTCGTATTGCCCCATCTCCTACCGGTTTCCCCCATGTAGGTACTGCTTATATCGCATTGTTTAACCTCTGCTATGCTAAACAGCACGGTGGGGAATTCATTTTACGTATTGAAGATACTGATCAATTACGCTCAACGCCTGAATCTGAAAAAATGATTTTAGATTCATTACGTTGGTTAGGTCTAAATTGGTCTGAAGGTCCCGATGTAGGCGGTCCACACGCACCTTACCGTCAATCTGAACGTATGCATATTTATAAGCAATATGCGTTAGATTTAATTGAAAAAGGTCATGCATTCTACTGTTTTGCAACAGCAGAAGAGTTAGATCAAATGCGTATTGAGCAACAAGCACGCGGTGAAACTCCACGCTATGACGGTCGTGGCTTATTGTTATCTGAAGAAGAAGTACAGCGTCGTTTGGCTGCGGGTGAGCCACACGTCATTCGTATGAAAGTACCGACTGAAGGTACATGCAAGATTCAAGATTTACTGCGTGGCGAAGTTGAAATTCCATGGGCACAAGTCGACATGCAAGTGTTACTTAAAACTGATGGTTTACCAACTTACCATTTAGCTAACGTAGTCGATGACCATTTAATGCAAATCACCCACGTATTCCGTGGGGAAGAATGGTTACCATCTGCGCCTAAACACCAATTATTGTATCAATATTTTGGTTGGGATATGCCAGTGCTATGTCATATGCCGTTATTACGTAACCCAGATAAATCAAAACTCTCTAAGCGTAAAAACCCAACTTCTATTAACTATTACAAAGACATTGGTGTATTACCAGAAGCTTTGTTAAATTACTTGGGCCGTATGGGTTGGTCTATGCCTGATGAACGTGAAAAGTTCACTTTGGCTGAAATGATTGAAAACTTTGACATTCAACGTGTGTCTTTAGGTGGCCCAATTTTTGATGTGGAAAAACTCAACTGGTTAAATGGTCAGTGGATCAAAGGCTTAAGCCCTGCTGAATTACTCGATACTTTGTTGGCATGGAAAGCTGACCGTCAAACTTTAGAAGAGATTGCCGCAGCGATTCAGCCACGTATTAACTTATTGTCTGAAGCCGTAAATTGGTCAGCGCATTATTTCAACCACTTCCCAACTCTTACTAAAGAGCAGTTTGTCAGCAAAAAATTGACTGAAGAACAAGTGCGTCAAAGCTTACAATTTGCCATCTGGCGCTTAGAAAGCTCATTTACTTGGAATAACGACACCGTCAGCCAAATCCTCATGGATTTAGCCGCGCAAATGGAAATTAAACTACGCGACTTTATGCCTGCGTTCTTTATTGCCATTGCGGGCTCTACAGCATCTACACCTGTGATGCAAACCATGGTCACCATTGGTCCGGATTTGACTTTCGCACGCTTACGTCATGCCTTAGAAATTGTCGGTGCTCCAAGCAAAAAAGAGTTAAAAGCTTGGGAAAAACTCAATGAAAGCTTAAAGTTGCCTAAAAATGAAGCAACCAATCAAGCTTAATTAAAATAATAGTTGACGTGTGGTGTGTATATCCATAATATAGCCACCACACAGACTGGGGTCATAGCTCAGTTGGTAGAGCGCTACAATGGCATTGTAGAGGTCAGGAGTTCGATCCTCCTTGACTCCACCAAGTTCTTACCTGTGTTGCCTCACTTGTCCCTATCGTCTAGAGGCCTAGGACATCGCCCTTTCACGGCGGTAACCGGGGTTCGAATCCCCGTAGGGACGCCATATTTAAGATGGCGAACATGTCATCTTATAAAAAAGCTCAAGCATTACGACTTGGGCTTTTTTATTGCCTGTTATTTTGGCTTTCCTGTTAAAATACGCTATAGATTAAAATTATGGAGTTGCAATGCAATACCGTTGCCCACAATGCCAAAGCCCTAAAATCATGCCTGTTGCCGAAGTCGGCTCACCTGCTCCACGTCCTGTGGTGCCAAAAAGCTTAGTATTTTTAATCCCTTGTTTATTTGTATTGCTATTACTGGTCATTATTAGCATTGCAATGTGGATTTTTGGTGACGGTGCGGGTTCAACACTACAAGCCATTACAGTTGCAGTCTTTGTGCTGTGTTTAATTGCAGGTGTTATGTTCTATAAAGACTTACCTGACTTTAAATTATCAATGCAAGCCTTTATGCAGTCACAAAAGAAATGGAAATGCCGCGAATGCAGCCATGAGTGGCAGATCTAATATTTAATGTGAGTGTTCAACATGATCATGTGCCGCATGATCATGTCCTACATTACAATTAAATTGCTCAATTTGTAAGGTACTTTGGTTAATGGCATAAGTGTATTGCAGTAAATGCAGCGCCTCTTGATATATTTTTTGCGGATCAGCATTTGGCGCATATAAGTGCACTGCCAGATGAATATTCTTAGAGCTAATAGCCCATACCTTAAGTTGATGGATCTCTTCTACCCCCTCTAAGGCCAATAAATCAGTGTGCAAACGTTCAATATCAATCTCTTCAGGCACACCTTCCAATAAAATATGAATACTCTGCTTTAACAGCAACCATGTCCGTGGTAATACCCAAAAACCAATCAACACCGCAATCACTGTGTCAATCCACATCCAACCGGTAAAATAAATCACAATTGCAGCAATAATCACCCCAACCGAACCAAGCGCATCACTGAGCACTTCCAAATATGCTCCTTTGACATTTAAGCTTTCTTGGCTACTTGAAAATAAAATCCGCATTGAAATTAAATTAACAATCAGTCCTAAGCTAGCCACGATCAACATGCCCATGGTTTGAATTTCTGCAGGTTGGTTAAAGCGCTGATACGCTTCGTAGACAATATAAATTGCCACCGCAAATAACATTAAGGCGTTAAATAGCGCGGCTAGAATTTCAAAACGCTGATAACCAAAGGTGCGTTTATTATCGGCTGGTAGTTTGCCAATTTTAATTGCCAGTAAGGCAATCGCTAGGGCTGCTGCATCAGTAAACATATGTGCAGCATCAGATAACAGTGCCAAACTTTGGGTGATCAGTGCTGCAATCAATTCTACAATTAAAAAACTAGTGGTGAGAACCAATGCAATGGTGAGTTTTTTGGCATTTTTTTCTGTCACCATGGCATGACTATGATTGTGCTCGTGTGAGTACCCCATCCGCCACCTGCCTATCGCCTATAGAGTTGTATTAACATAACAAGGATCAAAAATTTATAGCGCAGTATTTGTGTTAATTTCCTCTGCTCAGCCTGTATCAATGAGTCACACATTGCATTGCAAGAGCAAATTTTTTATGTCCTTGATTAAATAATTTATTATTTGATTTGTTTCATTCTCCAGTCTTTCTTCACTAAAAACAACAAAATAAATCATTTAAAAAATATGAAATCGCTTAAATTATTAGAAAAGGATTTAATTCGGTGCAAGTATGAAAACAATAAAACAAATGCTTGATACATTGCTCTACCCACATCATGCAAATATAGACCTAAAAGACATGGAAGCCATGCAGGAATACAATCAAGGGCAATATTTCGCCAAATTAGCACTAGAGCACCAGCGCGAGTTTTTGAGCAAAAAATTACCCTATGATGTCTCGCATTTAGATCAGCGGAATGCCATGTGGAATTTTTTAAGTGCTGCACTACGTGGTCATGCGCAAGCACAATATGAGTTGGGTATGGCCTACTACACAGGTCACTTAGGTTTAGAGCGCGACTATGTACAAGCTGAAGAATGGCTGAAACGTGCCGCAGCATGTGGCCATGTAGGTGCTCAAGAACAACTTAATGAGATCTATCAATTGATAGCTTTTTCTTAACACAAAAAAACCAGCCCAAAGGCTGGTTTTTTAAACTGCGCAAAAATAAAACTTAGTTACCAATTTTACGGTATTTTTGACGCTTAGCCACTAAGTCATCACCGTCACGTTTACGACGGTATTCTTCAAATTCAGCATAGTTACCTGTAAAGAATTCAGGCGTTTCACCTTCAAATGACAAGATGTGTGTTGCAATACGGTCTAGGAACCAACGGTCATGCGAGATCACCATGACTGTGCCTGGGAACACCAGGATTGCATCCTCAAGCGCACGTAAAGTTTCGATGTCCAAGTCGTTTGATGGTTCATCGAGTAAGATCACGTTAGCACCCATTTGTAGGATTTTGGCAAGTTGTAAACGGTTACGCTCACCACCTGACAATTGACCTACACGTTTTTGCTGATCTTGGCCTTTAAAGTTAAAGCGACCAATATATGCACGTGATGCAATTTCGTAATCGCCAATACGTAAGATATCTAGACCGCCAGACACTTCTTCCCAAACAGTTTTGTCGTTATCTAAGGTGTCACGAATCTGACCCACATAAGCTACTTTAACTGACTCACCTAGAACCACAGAACCTGTGTCTGGTTGTAACTCACCGGTCATCATACGGAATAGTGTCGTTTTACCTGCACCGTTTTCACCCACGATCCCCACAATGGCACATGGTGGAACAACGAAAGATAAATCTTTGTACAGGGTACGATCACCAAACGATTTGCTGATGCCTTCTACTTCTACAACCTTGTTACCCAAACGTGGACCAGGTGGAATGTAGATTTCAGAAGTTTCGTTACGTTGTTGGAATTCACGCGAGTTAAGTTCTTCAAAACGCTCCATACGCGCTTTGTTTTTCTTTTGCTGACCTTTGGCATTTGAACGAACCCATTCAAGTTCTTTTTTCAATGCTTTAGCAAAAGATTCTTCTTGCTTCTGTTCTTGTTCTAGACGCACGTTCTTTTGCTCTAACCAAGAAGAGTAGTTACCTTGGTATGGAATACCCATGCCGCGGTCAAGCTCAAGAATCCACTCAGCCACGTTATCTAAGAAGTAACGGTCGTGGGTAATGGCAACAATAGTACCTGGGAAGTCTTTTAAGAAACGCTCTAACCAAGATACAGAAGACGCATCTAAATGGTTCGTCGGTTCGTCTAGAAGCAACATGTCTGGCTTAGATAATAGCAAACGACACAGTGCCACGCGGCGACGCTCACCACCAGACAACTTAGAAACGTCTGCATCCCAAGCTGGTAAGTTTAATGCTGCAGCAGCTTGGTCCATTTGGTTTGCAAGGTTATGTGCATCCCAAGCATGGATAATTGCTTCTAGCTTTTCTTGTTCTTTAGCAAGTGCGTCAAAATCAGCATCTTCTGCTGCATATTCTGCGAATACTTCGTCAAGACGCGCTAAGGCATCAAGTGGCTCACGTAAACCATCTTCAACGTTACCACGAACGTCTTTTGAATCATCTAAAGGTGGTTCTTGTTCAAGGTAGCCGATTTTGATACCTGGTTGTGCACGAGCTTCACCAGAGAAATCTTTATCTACGCCAGCCATAATACGAAGCAAAGTAGATTTACCTGCACCGTTTAAACCAAGTACACCAATTTTTGCACCTGGGAAGAATGATAAAGAGATGTCTTTTAAGATTTCGCGTTTCGGCGGAACCATTTTCGACACACGGTTCATCGTGTAAATATATTGGGCCACGCAGGACTCCTCAATAGTAAAACCAAACTGGGGATATAAATTAATCAATCCCCATACTCAAGTGAGCAGAAAAAATAATCGCCCATTATACGATGAAAGTCCTGAAAACATAAGGCATATCCAAGAAGTTCACGACTTTGTTGTAAATATCTTTTTGCTTATTTATTCATCGTTTTATTTTGCCATTATTTCATCCTGATCAGGCAAAAGACTATGTTGCAAATCATGTCGATTTTTCATTGACTGTTCATCTGCATAGGCTTTAATAGTCGCAAGATCAGGCGTAAATGGGGGGATCGCAATACTCAAATTGAGATTTCGTTTTATTTTAACTGTCGAAATTTAGGCTCAGTTTTTGCATTCTTCATCAGCCCATGGCTGAGAATCGTTATAACATTCAGTATTTTTTGTGATAGAGATGGCTTTTTTCTTTAAATACACTATGATTTGCGTAAAACCAGCATCAGCGATCAATGACTTCTATGCAAAATAATGTCATAAAAAACAATAGTTCATTTTAAAAATAGGTTGGGAAGCACTACTGTGAAGGCAAAGTTGGAAAATTTATTAAAAAAACGTATTAATGGAAAAGTAATTTTAGTCACGGGTGCGTCAAGTGGCATTGGTCTAACCACAGCACACAAGTTGGCAGATGCAGGCGCTCATGTTCTATTATTGGCGCGTACCCAAGAAACCTTAGAAGCCGTAAAAGCTGATATTGAAGCACGTGGGGGACAGGCTTCAGTGTATCCATGCGATTTAAACAGTTTAGAAGACATAGATGCTGTATCTGCACAAATTTTGGCAGATGTTGAGCATATTGATATTTTAATTAACAATGCTGGGCGCTCAATTCGCCGTGCTGTGCATGAATCTCTCGATCGTTTTCACGATTTTGAGCGTACCATGCAGCTGAATTATTTTGGCTCAGTACGTTTAATTATGAACTTATTGCCAAAAATGATGATGCGCCGCCAAGGGCATATTATTAACATCAGTTCTATTGGTGTATTGGCCAATGCAACGCGCTTTTCGGCTTATGTGGCCTCTAAAGCGGCGCTGGATGCCTTTAGCCGCTGCCTATCTGCTGAAGTGCACTCACATAACATTGCCATTACTTCAATTTATATGCCTTTGGTACGCACGCCAATGATCGCGCCAACTAAGATCTATAATTACGTACCGACTTTATCGCCTGAACAAGCCGCTGATTTAGTCGCCAATGCGATTCTCAAACGTCCGAAGAAAGTCGCCACATGTTTAGGTTATTTAGCCTCTATGACCTATGCAGTTGCGCCAGATGTAAATAATAAATTAATGTCGATTGGTTTTAACCTCTTCCCAAGCTCTAATGCCTCGGTCGGGAAACCGCAAAAACTTAATTGGGTGCAAAAAGCATATGCCCGTCTCTTCCCAGGCGAGCATTGGTAAAATACAAAAATGCCAGTCTAAGACTGGCATTTTTTTACGCTTTATAAGGCGCTTTTATTGTGAAATTTTAACTACGGAGCGCGAATTTAAATTTTAAAATGCCCTGCTTGTCGCATTGCTATTGTGACTCATAACTTGCCAATTCAACTTAAAAGCCTTATTTTTCTTAGCGATTGATTGAACTTATACATCTGATGACTGGGTATTTCCTGCTTGATGTTGACGATTTTCAGCCAATTTTTATGTATGTTTAGGCATATAAATTGGATTAACTCCTACCTATAAATGATTGAATTTTAACTATGAAGTGGCACATTATTTTGGTTTATGCTTTTTTGGCATTTGCTCTGTTTTTGGGGTATGGCATTATTCGCAGTATCTATTTACAAGATTATGAACTTATGGAAATTGTCGCTGATGTCGGCGCCATTTTGATTTGTTTAGATTTAGCAGCCTCAACGTATTTCTTAAAAATTGTGAAACACCCAACCGAAAAAACTGCCACGCAAGTACCTAAGGTACATCGTGTTGTAAAAGTGACACGTAAAGTCGGTCACTTTGGGATTATGTTGATCATCTGTGGTTGGGTGGTTCCAATGCTATAAAAAAGAGCGCTGCCGCGCTCTTTTCTTTTACTCATCTAAAAAATGGACTTGTCCGGTTTTCACATCATAAATTGCCCCCACAATGGCAATCTTGGCTTGATCATGTAACTGTTTAAGTACTTGGCTATGTTGCAAAATATAGCCAATGTTATACAGCACGTTCATCCGCGTGACTTGATCAATAAAAGCAGGGCTTAAATCACGTGGTTGCATCAAGCCATGTACGCTATTGACTGATTCCATTAAGGGTCCGAGCACGTATTGAATATGTGGCATGCCCTCAACATCTTCAATGTTTTGATTGCTTAAACGTAACTGACAGGCACTGGTTACCGCACCGCAATCGGTATGCCCAAGTACAACAATCACTTTGGCGCCTTTGGCTTGGCAGGCAAATTCTAATGAACCTAATACCTTGTGCCCCGCAACATTGCCTGCAATGCGTAAACTAAATAGATCACCAATACCTACATCAAAAATCATTTCTGTTGGAGCGCGTGAATCCATACAGCCCAGGACGGCGGCAATCGGATGTTGACCTTCATCTGCAGTGACACGAATTTGACGATAGATATCACGTTGTAAACGATCGTTACTTACAAAGCGCTGATTCCCCTCTTGTAAGATCGTCAGCACCTGTTGCGGGCTTAAATTGCGTTGTACATCAGCCGTTGCAATATCAATATCTAATACCGCATCATCAATATCAGCATAATGCTGTTTAAAGCCAATCAGTTTTAAATCAATTTTGCGCTGCACGGCAGTTTCACTCTGGTAATCCTGAATCACATCGTAAATATCAGGATCAATACTATGACAATGAGTGGCATCAATAATCAATTGTTCATGCTTATGTACATGCTCTAAAGCAGTAATTAAGCTAGAACGGTTTAAGAAGGTCACCTGTGAAGGCAACTCAATTCGCGTCACAACACCATGTAAATGCTTTTCTTTATAGACACGTACGCCCTTATGTAAATTGCCATACAGAATAAATCCTGCACTGACTGCCAGGCCAATTAAAATCCCCATTAATAGGTCGGTCAATAAAATCGCCAATAAGGTAATAATAAACGGTAAAAACTGTTTCCAACCTTTCGCCAGCATTTGCTTAAACAATTTAGGATGGGTCAGTTTAAAACCAGTAATAATCAAGATCGCTGCCAGTGCAGACAACGGAATCATATTCATCAGCGGTACAAAAAACATTACTGCCAGTAATAATAAAATCCCATGCGTGATGGTTGAACATTTACTGCGTGAACCAGCATTGGCATTTACCGAACTGCGCACAATGACCGAAGTTAATGGCATACCACCAATAAAGCCCGATGCCATGTTGCCCACACCTTGCGCCCATAATTCACGGTTAGGTGGTGATGAGCGTTTATAAGGATCGAGTTTATCTGCTGCTTCTAAATTCAGCAGGGTTTCTAAGGAGGCCACCACAGCTAAAGTGATTGCACCTGTATAAATCAGCGGTTCAGCTAAATAGCTCCAGTCAGGGAAAGTAAATACTGCACTCGGATCAGCGAATACATTGGGTAATTGAATTAAATTTTGACTTTGAATACCAAGTCCTAAGGTCTGCGTTAAAAAAAAATTTAAGACCGCTGCCAGTAATACCGCGATTAAGGCAGATGGCAATAGCATTTTTTTTAACGGACTCGCATCCCAAGTCAGCATAATCAAAAGGCTAAATAGGCCAATTGCAGCTGCACTAGAGTCAATCTGTGCCATAGACAACTCAGGCAAATTACGCCAACTAAAATCAGTAATTCCAAACAAATACGGAATCTGACTTAAAATAAGAATCACACCAATGGCTGCCAATAAACCCAAAATCACGTTATTCGGGACAAAATTGGCAAAGAAACCTAATTTAAATACGCCAAACAACAATTGCAGTACACCGGCAAAAATAACCGATAATAAAAAGGCGGCATAATTGCCGCCTAATTGTTCTAACTGCATTAAGATCACTGCTGTTAAGCCTGCAGCTGGCCCTGCAACACTAATGTGTGAGCCACTTAACATCCCTACCACAATACCACCAATAATACCGGCAATAATACCCGCCATAATCGGTGCGCCAGAGGCTAAAGCAATACCTAAACACAGCGGTAGTGCCACTAAAAAAACCACTGTACCAGACAGTAAATCCTTAAGATGAAACTTACTTTTTTCTGCTAAATTCAACATAATAATTAACCATTTATAATAAATATCGAGTCTCAAAAAATATCGACTCAAAAGTTGTTAGGCTTTTACCCTCCAAAAACCCATGCTTAATATGCGTGATTTTTAACCTTTTTTTATAGTTCATTTATGCTGTTAAATTGTGTGATTTTTATACTTTTTTAATACCCTTCAGCTTCACTTCAGTTAACTTTGTTATGTTGACCAATTTTTAAATATTTAGCTTATTTTAGAGATAAAAAAACCTCCCCAAAGGGAGGTTTTTGTTTAGCAACGAAAGATTATTTCGAACCTTTAATCCCTGCTTGTAACAACAGCGCACCTAAACCACCAATTTTTTGCTCTTGTGGTTTTTGGTTCTGTGGTTTTTTCGCTTGTGGGCGCTCGCCTTGCGGACGCTCACCACGGGCTTGTTGTGGACGTTTTGCTTGTGGCTTACGTTCAGTACGTTGCTCAGTTGGCTCACGGCGTGGACGTAGTGCTTTTACTGGCTGTGAACCTTCCGGACGCATCGATAAATTTACGCGGTTACGTTCAGCATCAACATTAAGTACACGAACTTGCACGATTTGACCTGGTTTCACCACTTTATGCGGATCAGCCACAAACTCATTCGCCAGTTCAGAAATATGCACTAAACCATCTTGATGCACACCAACATCTACAAAAGCACCAAAATTAGTGACGTTGGTGATCACACCTTCTAAGGTTAAACCTTCAGTCAGCTGTTTAACATCAGTAATGTCATCACGGAATTTAGCTGTGCGGAATTCTGGACGTGGATCACGACCCGGTTTTTCAAGTTCGCTCAGCACGTCTTGAATCGTTGGTAGACCAACTTTATCATCCACAAATTCTTCAGGATTCACTTGGCGAATAATTTCTGCATTACCAATGATGTCTTTTACTGTTGTACCTTTAGCAGCAACAATTTTAGCGACTAAAGCATAACTTTCTGGATGCACTGCTGAGGCATCAAGTGGTTCAGAACCCTCTTGAATGCGTAAGAAACCTGCCGCTTGTTCAAAGGTACGCTCACCTAAACGTGGTACGTTTTTCAGGGCAGTACGCGCTTCAAAGCGACCATGCTCTTTACGGTATTCAACAATTTGCTGAGCAATGGCTTTGTTTAAACCCGCGATATAACCCAAAATTGCTGCAGATGCAGTGTTAACATCTACACCCACGGCGTTCACACAGTCTTCAACCACAGCATCAAGAGTTTTGGCTAAACCAGTTTGATTCACGTCATGTTGATATTGACCCACACCAATCGATTTAGGCTCAATTTTTACCAGTTCAGCCAGTGGATCTTGTAAACGACGTGCGATAGAAACCGCACCACGAATCGATACATCTAAATCTGGTAATTCTTGTGAAGCCAACTCAGAAGCAGAATACACCGATGCGCCTGCTTCAGACACTGTAACGCGAGTTAAATTGAGGTCGCTGTTGGCTGCCATCATCTCGCTAATCACGCTTTCAGTTTCGCGGCTTGCTGTACCATTACCAATAGCAATTAAATCAACATTAAATTCACGACACAGACGTGCAAGTTCAGCAATTGCTCCTGCTTTGTCATCTTTTGGTGCAAATGGATAAACCGTGCTATGGGCAACCACGTCACCTGATGCATTGACTACTGCCAATTTCACACCGGTACGAATGCCAGGATCAACACCTAAAGTAGTGCGGCTACCTGCAGGTGCAGAAAGAAGCAGATGACGTAAGTTTTCAGCAAATACATTCATCGCCTCAGATTCAGCACTTAAACGTTTATCAGTTAACAATGAATGTTCAATACTTGGACGAACTTTGCCTAACCAAAACAGTTGAGCAGTTTGTTTAAGGAACGCTTGACGTGCTTGTGGCTGTACTGCATCTAAATTGTATTCAGTTTCAATACGTGCGATTGGCGCAGTATCTTCACCATCCACTTTTAAACCCAACACGTTTTCTTGACGACCACGTAACATGGCCAATAAACGGTGTGACGGCACTTTGTTTAAATTTTCAGAGAAATCAAAGTAATCACGGAATTTCTTACCGACTTCTTTTTTCTCTTCAGACGCGACCGCGCTTTTCAATACAGCAGTTTTGGCAAACATGGCTTTTAACTCAGCAGTTAAAGCAATGTTTTGTGCCCACTCATCAATAATGATGTGTTGAATAGCGTCAAGTTGGCTGTCTAAATCCGCATAGTTTTCATGACTATAGCCTGCGAGTGCTGCAGCTGGCTCAATCTCTTGACTTAGAATTTGTGTTGCGATGTCACCAAGACCGGCCTCTTTGGCTTTAAACGACTTCGTTGTACGTTTTGGACGGTATGGTGCATAAATTTCTTCTAATGCATTCTTAGTTTCTGCCGCATTGACACGCGCTAATAAATCATCAGATAGTTTATTTTGTTCTTTGAGTGATTCGATTACTTTTTCGCGGCGCTCAAACAAATCACGTAAATACGATAAACGCGTATCGAGTTGGCGTAACTGCGTATCGTCTAAGCCTTGAGTTACTTCTTTACGGTAACGCGCAATAAATGGAACGCTGGCCCCTTCATCAATCAGCTTAATGGCAGCTTCGACTTGATTTGGACGTACGGCAATTTCTTTTGCCAACTGCTGAACTAAGTCAGTCATCGTGTTGATCCCACAAGGATAAGTACTAAATGCCATGATTATAAAGACCAAGACTATAAAATCCACATTTGTTTTCGTAAATTTATGCTTGGTTGTTCTTGCCAATTTGGTATAGTTTTATTTAAGCGCACAAAATAACAGCAAAAGCGCAGCAAAGAATAAGATTTTTGCCTTTTTATGCGGCATTTTACCTGTATACGTTTGGTATCTATGTCTTGATTTTAGCTCGGATATTTGTTGCTTTAGAACATAGCAAAGCCCATTGAATATCGTATACTGAAATCTGACATGACGATGACAATAAAGAATAAGGAGCACATCATGAGTTTAGTTGTACCCGCTGAAAATTTAGATGCTGTACAAGAAACTGACCGCGTCGAACGCATTCTCGTTGTAGATGATGATGTGCGTTTACGTACTTTACTACAACGTTTTTTAGAAGATAAAGGCTTTGTAGTGAAAACTGCGCATGACGCCACGCAAATGGATCGTTTATTACAACGTGAACTCTTTTCGCTCATCGTGCTTGATTTTATGTTACCTGTTGAAGATGGTTTAAGTATTTGCCGTCGTCTACGTCAGTCCAATATTGATACGCCTATTATTATGCTGACCGCGCGCGGTAGTGATTCAGATCGTATTGCCGGCTTAGAAGCAGGTGCAGATGACTACTTACCAAAACCATTTAATCCCAATGAGCTCCTCGCCCGTATTCGTGCGGTATTGCGTCGTCAAGTACGCGAAGTACCCGGCGCTCCGAGCCAACATATGGAAGTGGTCAGCTTTGGGCCGTGGTCACTCGATCTCTCTACCCGTACTTTAACCCGTGAAGGCCAAGTGGTGACTTTAACTACGGGTGAATTTGCCGTGCTTAAAGCCTTGGTACAACATCCGCGTGAACCTTTAACACGAGACAAACTGATGAATTTAGCGCGTGGTCGTGAATGGGGGGCAATGGAACGTTCGATTGATGTGCAAGTGTCACGTTTACGCCGTTTGATTGAAGAAAACCCTGCACGTGCACGTTATATTCAAACCGTTTGGGGGGTTGGTTACGTCTTCGTTCCAGATGGTGCAGAATAGTAGTTCCAAGCTGGGTTTACTGTTGCAGTAAACCCAATTTTTTTGGCTTTAATTTGAGAGCAGCGGTGAAACTTGATCCTCTAGATCCACAAGAATTTAAAGATTACGCAGCGTATTCAGAAAAAAAACGCACTCGAACCGAACGCTTTCTGGACAAAATAAAGCCGCGTTCTGCCGCAATGCGTACCACGGTTTTGGTATTATTTGTGGTGTTATTTAGCTTGTTTATGTCATTGTGGTTTTTTTGGCGTACGCTATATTTACCTGAAATTCAACAACATGCACGCTATTTAGCAGTAGAGCTAGATATTTTAAATGACCCTGATTTACGTATTTATCATCAAGGTGAAATGGTTAATCCTCAGGTCTGGCTCAAAGATCGCGTAGGTCTAGAATATATTACCGACCCCGAAGAATTTCCCAATGTACGGGAAAAAGTCATTGCTGAGTTTTTTACCAATCAAATTGAAGACAAGCTTGCTAAAGAATTGGGGATTAATAACGTTACCGTCTATTTTCAATTTAAGCCGAGCCCACGTATTTGGATTCAAACCCCTGAAATGAATGGCAATTGGGCACGCGAACCGCTAAAAACCTATGCCAATTACAGCCCAGAATTGGTTGTTGCTTGGTTACTCGGTACACCATTAATCGCTGCCATTATTATTTTAACTTTGGTGCGTCAGCTCAATCGACCGCTACGTCGTTTACAAAATGCTGCCAACAGCTATACCAAAAATGGCAAGGCACCATATTTAGAGACCAATCATGGTCCGCAAGAAATTCGTGAAGTGAATCAGGCTTTTAATCGCATGATTTATTCACTTGATCAAACTGAGCGCGACCGTCGCATTATGCTGGCTGGCATTTCACATGATTTACGCACTCCCCTGACTCGTATTCGTTTGAGTGCCGAAATGATGCCTGATGAAGACTTTTTAAAAGAAGGTCTAATTTACGACGTTGAAGATATGGATGCGATTTTAAATCAATTTATTTCTTATATGCGTGATGGTTCTGATGAAGAACCGCAAGACACTGACCTCAACAGCTTACTACAAGAGCTGGTGGTACAATTTAAGCCTTTAAATATTCGTTTTAGCCCCAATGAATTACCTATCATTCAAGCACGCAGTTTATCTTTAAAGCGTTTAATTGGTAATTTAATTAATAATGCCAAACGTTATGGGGCTGAACCCATTGATATTTCTGCTGAGTTATTGGGTGAGCGAATCTTTATTCGCGTTGCTGATCATGGCGAAGGAATTCCTGAAGATCAAATCCAAGATCTCATGCAGCCTTTTGTTCGTGGTAATGCAGCACGTACGGTACAAGGGAGTGGTTTAGGACTAGCGATTGTGAAACGAATTGTCGATATTCACCAAGGTGAATTACTGATTCATAATCGCCCCGAAGGCGGCTTAGAAGCTATTATTTCTTTGCCCTTACACAGCAACCAAATCCCTGAAATTGAAGCACATAGTACACTCGAAAAACTCAAACAAAGTTTGAGTGATCGCTTTTAACTATTGTTCAATATTTAAACAAACAATTTTGTTTAAATAATAAACCCCTAGGTTTAATTATTTTAAAATCATGTGCTTATATATTATAAGATTAATTTATACCCACATTTTTTGAAAAAATTAGACCTTAGCCTAACAGCTATGCACAATGGCTTTTCTGATCGGTACAATCCGTATCAGCTTTAAATTTTAACGAGAGTAAACCATGTCTTTAGATCGCATTCGTTTAGCTTCACTTCATGACAAAGTCATCAGCGCTGCTCAAGCTGCTGAATTCATCAAAGATGGTATGACTGTAGGTATGAGTGGCTTTACTCGCGCAGGCGAAGCAAAAGCTGTACCTTTAGCTTTAGTAGAACGTGCCAAAACTAACCCATTAAAAATTACACTAATTACGGGTGCAAGTTTAGGTAACGACCTTGACAAAAAATTAACTGAAGTGGGTGTACTAGCACGTCGTCTTCCATTCCAAGTGGATAACACATTACGTAAAGCCATCAACAAAGGCGAAGTGATGTTTATCGACCAGCATTTATCTGAAACTGTTGAGCAAATGCGCAACGGTCAATTAAAGAAAAATGACATTGCGGTGATTGAAGCTGTTGCGATTACTGAAGATGGTGGCATCATTCCAACGACTTCTGTCGGTAACTCTGCAAGCTTCGTACAATTTGCTGAGCAAGTGATTGTGGAAATCAACACCAATTTAAGCCCAGCATTTGAAGGCTTACATGACATCTATATCCCAGAGATGCGTCCAACACGTGGCCCAATTCCATTAACTGTATCTGATGAGCGTATTGGTACAACTGCAATTCAAGTTGATCCAGCGAAAATCGTGGGTATCGTATTTAACAGCGAATTACACGACTCTCCATCAACTGTAACTGAACCAGATGATGAAACTCAAGGTATTGCAGACCACTTAATCGCGTTCTTTGAGCGTGAAGTTGCTGCAAAGCGCTTACCGTCAAACTTAGGTCCATTACAAGCGGGTATTGGTTCAATTGCCAATGCTGTACTGACAGGTCTAAAAGATTCTAACTTTGAAGATCTTGTGATGTATTCAGAAGTATTACAAGACTGTACTTTCGAATTAATTGATGCAGGTAAAATGAAGTTCGCGTCTGGCTCTTCAATTACTTTATCTGAAAAATTTGGTGAGAAAGTATTTAACAACATCGAAGCATATAAAGATAAGTTAGTTCTTCGTCCACAAGAAATTTCAAACCACCCTGAAATCGTACGTCGTTTAGGTATCATCGGCATTAACACTGCACTTGAGTTTGATATTTACGGTAACGTGAACTCAACGCACGTTTGTGGCACCAAAATGATGAACGGTATTGGTGGTTCAGGTGACTTCGCGCGTAATGCACACCTTGCAATTTTCGTAACCAAGTCGATCGCGAAAGGCGGTGCAATCTCGTCTGTGGTGCCATTTGCGTCTCACATCGACCATGCATGCCACGACGTTGACGTATTGGTGACAGAGCAAGGTTTAGCTGATCTTCGTGGTTTAGCGCCACGTGAGCGTGCGCGTGCGATTATTGATAACTGTGTACACCCATCTTATAAAGATGCACTGAACGATTACTTCGATCGTGCATGTGCTAAAGGTGGCCAAACACCACACATCCTTACTGAAGCGCTTTCTTGGCATTCAAACTTCGAAGAAACTGGCACGATGCTGGTGACTGAAGAAGCTTAAGCTTTTGCTTAAAAAACGCCCATTTGGGCGTTTTTTTAATCCTGTTTAAGTCGTCCTAAACGTAGTAAAACCGGAAAAGTCACACTAATAGACAAATCACGATGTTGTTTTAAGTCATCAGCAATTTCAGTTAAGGCCGAATGCCCAGTTTGCCTTTCATAATGTTGCACTGCCGACCAAGTGGTTAAATATTCAAACAGCTGCTGTGCTGTCCAAACATAATTCAGCTCTAATGGTGGTGTAACAATTTCTTCAAATGGAAAAGGAATCGTTTGATAGCCTTCATCAATATAACGTCGTTCAGCATCCCAATAGTCCTTTAAAATATTGTGATATAAGTGCTGTACTTTGCTATTTAAATGCGCATCATGAATTTCAATTAAGCCATACCCAATAATGGCCACTACCCCTTCTGGTTTAAGCACACGTTTAACTTCTTTATAAAAACGCTCAAAATCAAACCAATGCACTGCTTGCGCAACAGTAACCAGATCTACCACATGTGCCATTAAGTCACTATGCTGAGCTTTATTGACCTTGTAACGCACATTACTGAGCTTTGGCGCATGCATAAGCTGATTTTCGCTAATATCAGTTGCCAAGACATGGTTAAAATGCGGCGCTAAGCGTTGACTAAATTGGCCTGAGCCGGCACCAACGTCCCAAGCCATATCACGCTCTGGTACTGATAACAGTATTTGTCCTATGATTTCCTCTGAATAACTTGGTCGAGCTTTTTGATAACATTCACTATGTTCAGAAAATAAATCCTTCATCTTGTTATTTCTCATTGTTGTTATTTTTAATCATTATACGTAAAAAAAATTTAAGCATAAAAAAATCCCCAAACTTAAGTTTGGGGATTTTTCGAATATGGTGGCGAGACCCAGGATCGAACTGGGGACACACGGATTTTCAATCCGTTGCTCTACCTACTGAGCTATCACGCCGATGCGGTGTATTAAGCCCTATCTTGAGATATTAGTCAACACATTTCTTTAAAAATTATTAAATATTTATTTCATAAACAATTTTAAGCAAAAAAAATCCCCAAACTTAAGTTTGGGGATTTTTCGAATATGGTGGCGAGACCCAGGATCGAACTGGGGACACACGGATTTTCAATCCGTTGCTCTACCTACTGAGCTATCACGCCGATGCACGTATTAAAGCGTTTTCAAACTCCAGCGTCAAGCCTTAAGTCTACATTTTCAATTCAAGTGTTTATTTTTACAGCAAAATCCACAAAAATTGGCCTTTTATAACTTATCGAGCTTAGTTAGACAGCGATGAATGGCACCACAACCGGGTATAAAGCTCTTACTGCCCTGCTGTTCTTGCATACGACACACTTCAATGACTAAACGCTCAGCGACACCACGACCACGATTGGCAGGATGTACCACCACATATTCTAAAATACAGTCATCTTGTTGCTGACGGCACCAAATTGCGCCAATCAATTTCGTGTTAAATTCTGCGGTATACAGTAAAGTATCTTGAGCGAGGCTATGCTCAAGTTGGTTTAACGCATCCTGCCCATCAGAAAACTCTGGGCTTAAGTCGTATAAGCGCTCAAGTTGACTACGAAAGTCATTATTTTCTAAAGACGTATGAGCATGTACGGTAATAGGCATTGCTAAACCCTCCTAAGCAATCTAGTATTTGCGCTTCGCTTAAATTTTTAACGTTTTGAGGAATGTGTCTATGACAGAGCGTATCAGTGAAGTGGTAAGAAACACTAACGAAACTAAAATCCGTGTTCGTGTGAATCTTGATGGTACAGGTCAAGGCACTCTCAATACCGGTGTTCCTTTTTTAGATCATATGATCGACCAAATCAAGCGTCATGGTTTATTTGATATCGACATTCATTGTGATGGCGATTTAGAGATTGATGACCACCATACTGTAGAAGATTGCGGTATTACTTTAGGTCAAGCCTTTGCACAAGCCCTAGGCGATAAAAAAGGCCTCAAACGCTATGGTCATTTCTATGCCCCACTCGATGAGTCACTCAGCCGTGTAGTGGTAGATTTATCTGGTCGTCCGGGTTTATTTATGGATATTCCATTTACCCGTGCGCGAATTGGTAGCTTTGATGTGGATTTATTCTCTGAATTTTTCCAAGGCTTTGTCAATCATTCGTTAATGACGCTACATATTGACAACTTGCGTGGTAAAAACAGCCATCACCAAATTGAAAGTGTCTTTAAAGCCTTTGCACGCGCATTACGTATGGCATGCGAAGTTGACCCACGCGCGGCAAATACTGTTGCTTCAACCAAAGGAACATTGTAATGGCTCGTATTGCATTACTTGACTACGGTATGGGCAACCTACACTCAGCCGCTAAAGCGCTTGAGCACGTTGGTGCAACGGTTGATGTGACCAATGATCCAAAACTCATTGCCCAAGCCGATAAAATTGTCTTCCCAGGTGTAGGTGCAATGCGTGATTGTATGCAAGGCATGCAAGATGCAGGCATTGACGAAGTGGTACGTCATGCTGTGTTTAATAAACCTGTACTCGCTATTTGCGTGGGTATGCAAGCTTTAATGCAACGCTCTGAAGAAAATGGCGGTGCTGATGCATTGGGTATTTTCCAAGGTCAAGTTAAACGCTTTCCTGATCTGGACGGTCTCAAAGTGCCACATATGGGCTGGAACCAAGTCCATCAGGCAGACCCGAACCATCCAATGTGGAATAATATTGAACAAAATGCACGTTTCTACTTTGTGCATAGTTTTTATGTAGAACCGCAAGATCCAAGCATTGTGGCAGCAACCTGTAATTATGGTTTAGATTTCTGTACGGCACTGCATAAAGAAAATCTATTTGCAACGCAATTCCATCCAGAGAAAAGCCATACCGCTGGCTTACAGTTGCTCAAAAACTTTGTGGATTGGAACATCTAAGGGCTAACTACATAGCATACAAAAGCTCAACTTCGGTTGGGCTTTTTTATTTACAAAAGCAAGCTAGGAGCAACTGAATTTTTAAATTATGGTAATTCCATAACAATAACAAAGGGACAGCATCATGTATTTGTCTTCTCCTGACCCGGCCTATGAAGGCTTATCTCTGCATGGCCGTTTTGGTCGCGTGTCTTACTTTGCTTGGCATGTGTTATTAGCATTGGCTTTGCTGCTGATGATAGCTACTGCATGGCTAATCGCCCCACATTTATTTGAGCATGCCACTTTGTTATTTGATGCAAGCAGCATCATTGCCTTATTGCTATTGCTGATTGCCCAAATAGGTGCTGTATATTTTCATATTATTTTTACCCTACGACGCCTGCATGACTGTGCGCTTAATCCTTACTGGGCAGTGTTATGCATCATCCCTTTTGCAAATTGGTTACTGGCCTCTTATTTATTATTTAAACCGGGTGTAAAAACGCCAAATGCCTTTGGTGATATACGCCACACATTAAATTGGGAAAAATATCTAAGCTCTCTCACTGTAGTGGCAATAGTTGTACTAAGCATTTATTTCATTTTATTCGCTAATTAAACCTATTTTTCCGGCTTTTAACCACATCCTTTCCTGTTTGTTTTTTGCCACTAAAAAGGTCAATTAGAAATATTAATCAATGATTAAAAAATTCTGACAAATTTACTCAACTTAAGTTTTTTTGTGCTATAACTAGTCAAAAATATTCTATTTAACTTACTGTTTAAAATTAATATTTTGCAAAAAGTAAAGCATTTAGATATTTTTTCCTATGACAAGTCACATCCATATGGGCTGTCATTACTTATTTTTTTCAAGCTTGAGCCTTATGACTTGGTTTTTTATTGCTTATTTTGGCTAAATCTAGAACATAGTTATGCTCAGCTTTATTGTTGTTCTTTGGAGATAAAAGATGGCTCTTTTTGGTGGTTTAAAAGGTATTAGCGGTGTATTCACAGCTATTTCTCAAGGTTTTTCTAGCGTTCTCGGCAAAATCGTATCAGTTGTTGCGCATGTCGTTGATACAGTTGTTGAAGCTGTAAGCCAAGTACTTAATCCTGTACTTGATGGCTTATCAAATGCTCCTTTACTAGGTGGCACAATTGAAACTGTTGACAACCTCGTGGGTAACTTAACGGGCAACTTAAGCGATACCTTACATTCAACTGCTGATGCACTGTCTGCGGGTTCAGTTGTTGGTGGCGTAGCGACACTTTTAAATGGCGTAACAGACACTATTGGCGCAACAGTAAAAGATGCTGCTAACACAGTTGATACTTTAGCAACTGACGTGATTGATCCTGTATTAGGTAAACTTCAAGATGCACCAATCATTGGTAAAATTCTCGAAGGCGTTGAAGAAACTTTAGACCACGTTGTTGGCGATGTAGACAGTTTAGGTGATTATGTTGCTGAGATTGAGCCTTTAGAACTAGTAAAAGATCTATTAACTGATCCATTAGACACCGTTGGTGGCGTTGTGAATGACGTTGCAGATACTGTAGACGATGTACTGAACTCTTTAGCACCAACTTTAGACGTTGAAGTACCTGTTGTGAATGAGCTTGGTGATGTTGTTCAGCAAGTGGGCGCTGGCGCTGTTGGTCTTGTGAATGGTTTAGGTGATGCATTACGTGATGTAGACTTAAACATCAACCTTCCTTTCGTTTAATTGTTGAATTTCAATTAAATGTAAAAAGCCTAGATTTTTTCTAGGCTTTTTTTTAGTCAAATTTTCTTACAGTTTTATTTTTCAACTAAGTCTTTTATCTTATTTAAATTAATAGTTGAAGTTTACCACAAAACCTAAAAATAAATCTTTAAATCAGAATCTTATAAAAATATTCTTTAAAATAAAAAATATTAAAAAAATAAATAAGGAGCGGTGATGTTCCACATTTTTCAGGGCGCTTATCAGCAATTAATGCGCAATCCCTATCAAGCAAAAATGCACTGCCAAAAGCCGAAAGCAGTCAAAGTGGTGCGTATTAAACGACCTCGTCATCAACTAACCGAACAACACGCATTACATAAAGTGCTGTCTGTAGCAGCATCACATCAAATGCCTGAACCTGAAGTCCATGCAGAAGATTTACCTGTGCCTGATGCCAAAGAGTTGACTCAAGATTTAATTGCCGCCGAAAACTTACTCCATGTTTACGATACAGCGCTAGATGATTTTAGTCAGGTGCCTGATTTACTTGCAGCGCTTGAGATCAATAAAAAATTCCCTTCCTGATAAACTTAAAGCATGCTTTTTACTGTTTTTTATTTAGAGATTGCAGATTTGTTTGTTAAGATGCAAAACACTCTATTTAATACGATTAGGCTAGGAGCGAAAGCATGCTAATCATTCCTGCAATTGACCTTAAAGACGGCAAATGCGTACGTTTAAAACAAGGTCGTATGGAAGACGATACCGTATTTTCTGATGACCCAGTAGCCACTGCACAGCACTGGGTAAACGAAGGCGCACGTCGTTTACATTTGGTAGATTTAAATGGTGCTTTCGCAGGTACGCCAATCCATAAACCTGTGGTTGAAGCGATTGCTAAAGCACAGCCAAATTTACCTATTCAAATTGGTGGCGGTATTCGCTCACTTGAAACCATTGAACACTACTTAGATGCAGGCGTATCTTATGTGATTATTGGTACCAAAGCGGTTCAAGATCCTACATTTGTTGAACAAGCATGCAAACAATTTGCAGGTCACATCATTGTTGGTATTGATGCCATGAACGGTATGGTGGCAACCGATGGTTGGGCCAACGTCACTGATGTAAAAGCGACTGAGCTGGCAAAACGTTTTGCTGATGCAGGTGTATCTAGCATTGTCTACACCGACATCGCGCGTGACGGTATGATGCAAGGTGTAAACATTGAGCAAACTGTCAATCTTGCGACTTACTCAGGTCTACCTGTGATTGCTTCTGGTGGCGTAACCAATATTGATGACGTTCACGGCTTAAAAGGTCAGCACGGTATTTTAGGTGCGATTACAGGTCGTGCAATCTATGAAGGCACTTTAAACCTTCGCGAAGCACAAGCTGTACTTGATGCTTAATCTAAATTACTGATTTTGCTTTGAAAGAGGTCTTCGGACCTCTTTTTGTTTTGTGTATTTTGAATTTTGATCTCTCTGCCATGTCCATGCAAGCAACTAAACTTCCCCTGTGGAAAGCTAAACTTCCACAACTGTCACTCATTTTAATTACCATCATTTGGGGCACGACCTTTGTGGTGGTGAAATATGGTCTGAGTTTTTCCAGTCCTGTACTTTTTGTTGCATTGCGCTTTATGGCGGCTGCCATTGCAGTCACACTCATTTCATGGAAACACCTCAAAGGCATGACTGCTTTTGAACTCTTTGCAGGCGCTGTGATTGGTTTGACCATCACCCTTGGCTATGGCACACAAACGGTTGGCTTACAAAGCATTAGTAGCAGTGAGTCGGCATTTTTAACGGCGCTGTATGTACCACTTGTACCGATTTTATTATGGCTGTTATTTCGTAAAAAACCACATGTGATGACTTGGCTTGGTGCAGGCTTGGCCTTCTTAGGATTGGTGTTTTTAACAGGCAATGGCTTTGGTGCAATCCAACTGAGTTTTGGTCAAATCCTGACCCTATTAGGCTCTATTGCTATTGCGCTGGAAATTATCTTTATTAGTTATTTCGCACCTAGAGTAAATACCCGTCGTGTCACAGTGCTGCAACTGATCTTTGCCTCAGTGTTCTGTTTTATGTTCGCACCCATGGTAGGTGAAACACAGCTTCCCGACTTTCATCCACATTTAATGATGATCTTAGTGGGACTTGGGATTGCCAGCGCCTGTATTCAATTGGTGATGAACTGGGCACAAGAAATGGTTGAGCCATCGCAAGCTGCGATTATTTATGCGGGTGAGCCGATTTGGGCCAGTCTTTTTGGACGCCTTGCCGGTGAGCGCTTGCCTGCGCTTGCTTTATTAGGTGGCATCTTAGTGGTGTTTGGCGTGATTGCGAATGAATGGCGACCTAAATTCTTACAAAACAGACAACATAGCCAAAGCTAAGAAAATCCCCTCAACATGAGGGGATTTTTTAAATGGCTAAATTATCATTTAAACGCATGATACCTTTAATGGCACGATACACGATCCATAACCATGATAAGACCAATACGGCAATACAAAAAGCACTCGCCCCTAAAGTCACTCCAGCAAAAAGCGCAGGATCTTGACCCGTAAAAAATACGAAGATAAACGGTACAAAAGCCAATACCGTCCAAATTAAATACCACCAAAAGGTGCGAATTTGAAAGCGAAAATGGCTTTCAAAAATTGAGCCTTTGACTGCATCTAGTTTTAAGTAGTTAATTAATAACGCAACCAGCGCTAAAATCCCTGCGCTAAAAATTGCCACGATATACAACACATATAAAATAAAGGTTAAAGTGCGGTTAGGATCTTTATCTATAGAATAGCTCATCGTCAGACCTCAATGATGCATTATAAGAATGGATTAAATGGCGAGACTAATAAAATCATCAAGGCTATATTTAAGCCAATCATGGCAAAATAAATATGTCTAAAGGGTTGTTTTTGTGTTTTATGACGTAGTTTTTGCTGGGCTAAATGTGCCGCAGGCCAGCCACCTAAAAATGCAACAAGGTGTAAGGTATTTTCTGCTACGCGGCGTTCATCTGCTTGCGCGGCTTGTTTATCTTGAACATATAACCAATAACTCAGAACATTGATCAGACTGATGATCAACAGAAATAAGCTTGGCAGTAAGCCAAAAATTACCAATCCTGCAAGCAGCACGATATAAATGATACTCAGTAAATTCAATGGATGCTGCTTGGCGTGTGGCTTTTGAGTCACTTTAGCCGTGCTTTTTTTCACTTGAGCAGCTTTTAAATAAGTGACTTGTTGAGCACGTATACGCCCTTTGCCATCAATGAGTGGCACATATTCTAAAGCACAGCCCACGATTGGACGTGGGCCGGGCCTGGCAAAATCTTTAATGTGTAAAAATACGCGATCTTTGTCACTGTCGGTCGGTTGGATAAAACCATAGCCTTTGTCATCAAACCATTCGACTAATCGCCCTTGATCGCGCATTGTTACCCCAAATTAATATTATGCAGTCACAAATTTTAAGCGATCAATCAGCATCTTGCGCATTTCATCTGGATTTTTTTGCAGAATATCAGCGCCTGTTAAGCCCATTTCGGCATTTTTAGCTGCTACACGTAAACGCATCATCCAGAAACGCCCTGCTGCCATTGCTAAGTAAACCTCTAAACAAGCACGTTCATCATCAGTGAGTTTACGTACTGTTTCATAAGCAGTGAGGTAAGCCACCGCTTTTTCTTCATTTAAATGAACGTCGGGATATTCAGTACAGAAATCATTTAAGGTAATGGCAATATCCAGCAACAATTCATCTTGGTTCATCTCATAAAAGTCTAAGATGCCAGCCAATTGGTCGCCAGTAAATAAAGTGTTATCACGGAACAAATCTGAATGAATCAAACCCTTAGGACGGTTTGGATACAACGCAGTTAAGGCATCAAATAAGCCTAACAGTTCATTTAATAGCACTTGATCAGGCTGACTTAAAGTCGGTTTAAGTTCTTGTGCTACGTTCATCCAATAGGCGTGATCACGCACTTCTGAGCGTTGTAGTGGAAAACCCGCTAAGGCTACATGCATTTTAGCCTGAGCAATGGCAATTTCACGTACTTGACCAAGCGTTGATGGCATTGGATGCTCACCTCGCATACGCGGTGCGATTTGGGCTGGCTTGTCTTTTAAGCTTAAAATTGCCGCGCCATTGACATTTAATGGTACAGGTACAGCCACCCCATGCTGACCCAAATGCTCAAGCACAGGCACAAGCTCCCCAGCGGCTTGTGCATCTAGTTCTTCAAACAGTGTTAACACAAACTGATTGCCATCCTGGCAGACTAAAAAATAATTGGTATTTTGAATACCGCCTTGAATGGGAATCAGGTCGACCACCTCTAAGCCATACGGCGCTGCAAAATCCTGAACTTCCTTTAAAGTCAAAGTGGTATAGACCGACATACAAAACCTGCGATAAATTTTACTCAAGTTTGCTAGAATAGCGTGTCAATCTGCCAAGGTGTAGCTCTTAGGCGGGTTAGTTTTATAATTGGCTGTAATTATTGGAAAAAAATTATGCTTGCTAAACGTATTATTCCCTGCCTAGACGTAGATAACGGTCGTGTTGTGAAGGGTGTACAGTTCCTAGACATCCGTGATGCAGGCGATCCTGTAGAAGTAGCACGTCGTTATAACGAACAAGGTGCTGATGAAATTACCTTCCTTGACATTACAGCTACCTCAAATGGACGCGATACGACCTATCGTACTGTTGAACGTATGGCCGAAAGCGTATTTGTGCCGCTGACTGTTGGCGGTGGTGTGCGTAAAGTTGAAGATATCCGTTTACTGCTCAATGCAGGTGCCGATAAAGTCAGCATTAACTCAGCAGCCATTTATAATCCTGAATTTGTGCAAGAAGCATCACAGCGTTTCGGCGCACAATGTATTGTGGTAGCTATTGATGCCAAAAAAACCGGCGACAACAAATGGGAGATCTTTACCCACGGCGGTCGTAAAGAAACGGGGATTGATGCCATTGAATGGGCTGTAAAAATGGCTGATTTTGGTGCAGGTGAACTGCTCGTTACCTCAATGGATGCCGACGGTACCAAAGCCGGCTATGACCTTGCCTTAATGCGTGAAATTAACAACCGCGTTAGCATTCCTACCATCGCATCAGGTGGTGTAGGTAACCTACAACATTTAGCCGATGGAATTATCCAAGGCGGTGCCGATGCCGTGTTGGCGGCTTCGATTTTCCACTTTGGTCAACATACCATTCCAGAAGCAAAACAATATTTAGCTGCGCAAGGCATTGAAATGCGCCTCTAAGTAAGACTTAAAAAAAGGAGCACTTCAGGTGCTCTTTTTTTATATTTAAAAAATATGTTGACCATTAATCTGTTTTATTTTGCACTTGCATGTTTTGCGTTTTAGATTACAAGAATAACAACAAGATACCTACAATAAAAAATCACTATGGAGTTAAGGCATGAATAAATATCTTGCTGAATTTATTGGTACTTTTTGGTTAGTCTTTGGCGGTTGTGGCAGTGCTGTACTGGCCGCAGCTTTTCCTGAACTTGGTATTGGCTTTGTCGGTGTATCGCTGGCCTTTGGTTTAACTGTCCTCACGGGTGCTTATGCCTTAGGGCATATTTCGGGTGGACATTTTAATCCAGCCGTTTCTATTGGTTTATGGATGGGTGGGCGCTTTGAAGCTAAAGAGCTGGCGCCTTATATGATTGCGCAGGTACTAGGTGCGGTCTTTGCCGCTTGGATTTTGTTTGTGATTGCCTCAGGGCAAGCAGGTTTTAGTGCAGGTGGCTTTGCCAGTAATGGCTTTGCTGAATTATCACCCGGCAAATATTCAATGCTATCTGCATTACTAATTGAAATTGTACTCACCGCAATTTTCTTAATTGTGATTTTAGGCTCAACCGATAAACGTGCCCCAGCAGGCTTTGCCCCAATTGCCATAGGGTTGGCCTTAACATTAATTCATTTAATTTCTATTCCTGTCACCAATACCTCAGTGAATCCTGCACGTAGTACAGGCGTGGCCTTTTTTGCTGAAACTGCAGCTTTAAGTCAACTGTGGTTGTTCTGGGTAGCGCCAATGATTGGTGCAGTAATAGGTGCAGTCATTTATAAGGTAGTGGGTAAGCCAGCTCAACTTTAACGACCATTAAAAAAGCCCAGTTAAACTGGGCTTTTTTTATAAAAATGGATTCTCGACTTCGTCGCTGTCTGGGCGGTTCAGTTTCTCGGGTAAGTCAGCTTCGGCTTCGAGTTGTGTCACAATATCATTGAGTAAAGCTTGCAGTTTTTTTGCTGCAGCTAAACCTTGTTGATCTTTATGAATCTGTAAATTGCCATAAATACTGACCCGATCAACATCGTTTTCTAAGGTCAAATCATAAATGGCATCTGACTCTGTACCTTGATGAAATGCTTTAAACATAACGCAGCTCTTATTGTTGGTTATTGGCGAAATTTATTTTACCTTACTCATTTATTTAAGTAACTGCACGATAAATTGCACAATCTCCAAGATAATTTTTAAAATGCCTGAACTTTCTGTCTGATTCTCTTGAGCTTTGGCTTGTGGCTCAGGTGTACTCACGTCCTGTTGTGGCTTTTTTGCCAATACCTCCGCCATGGTGCCTTCATAACTTGCACTTGGCTTAAACAGCTTTTTAGTGGCATTGATTTGCTGCGTGGTCACTGGCTCGGCACACTTAGCCTTTTGATCTGTGCTTTTTAAACCAATCGTTTGATTATTTTTTACCGCAGATGCCGTTAAAGGTAAGTTATAGACTTTGCGTTTCTCTGCATCGCTAAGTTTTGGAAATAAGTTAATGCCAATTTTTTGCTCTAAAGCACAAATACTCATCAGCTCAACTTTTGGCTTGGCCACATTCATATCATTGCTCACATAATATGCGCCAATCACCCCAGTTTGAGGTGCATAGATGGCTTTATAGGTGGCTGTTGGTACCAAAACTTTTCCATCACCAATAGTTTTTATATTTTGCCCTGAATATTCAGGGCCAGAGACCACATAGATATCTTGTTCGTGTGTTTGTACCATTATACGAACAGCATGTTCTAAATCTCGCCAAGGCCCCTGATTATTTTGGGTAGTTTGTGGCACCATATTGGCTAAAGAGAAACTGTCATATTGAGATGCTTTGGTTGGCATATCCCCATTGGGAGCCATATGACCACGGTCATAACCCGAACGACGGTAATCCTGAGAGCTTGCGCGGGCACCTTTAACTAACTCTTCTTCATGAAAACGATCTTCACGTTTAATTTTTACACTTAAACGTTCGGGCGTTAAATATTCTGCCACCCAAAATGAGGTTTTTGAAACGCCTGAGTGCATGGCGTTAAAGCCATTTAAACATAGTGCTGTGGTATCTTTTTTTAAGCTTTCGCGTTGTAATTCAGGCGCAGTATTTTGATAAAACTGATCTAAACAGGCTTTAGGTTGGCTATTTGCAGCTAAAGCCGTTGATGTAGCAGTCGCCCCCGCTACAGCTAAAAATAACATACCAGAAAGAGGACTAAACTTTTTCATGTTAAACATCAATTTCAGATCAGAAAAGAGCAAGCAGTATAGGCGCAACATAGGCTAAAAGCTATCTTATTGAAGCTGAGTCAGCAACCAATGTAAACCTTCAAATACCAGACTTAACAGTGCAGTTTCGACACGCTCTAACCACGGCGTTGCGACAAAAATAGCTTGCTCAGGCGCTTGTTGCGCGGCTTTTTTTAAGTTGCTTACTTCACACTGACTTTTGCTATCCCAATAAGCATATTGCCAATCAAAGTCAGATTTTGCGGTTAAAGGCAACTGATAAACATCGCGTTTTTGTTCGCTGCTTAAACTCGGAAACAGCTGCATCTGTAATTTTTGCTCTAAAGCACAAATACTTAAATATTCAATTTGGCTATTGGGCTGTTGCGCCAAATAATAAGCCCCCATCACCCCTGTTTCAGGAATATAAACCGCTTTATAAATCCCTTGAGGCGCCCAAATCTGACCAGCAATTTGGGTTAGATGTGCCGCGTTATAATCTGTGCCTGTAATCACATAAATATCTTGATGATAGGCACGGCTTAAGTACTTTAAGCTTTGGTCAATCGCCTGCCATTGTTGGGCGTGCTGTTCTGAGGCAAAAGGGACACGGAGCAGCGTTTCTAGCTGCTGATCCTGCTCTGGCAAGGCCAGTAAACTTTGATAATGCTGTTCTTGATGTTGGACAGCCGATAAGTGCGCTACATGATTGGCCGCAATATTGGGCTTTAACACTACTTCAGGCACTGCTGCTGTGGCGGCAAAATATTGACTCACCCATAACGGTGTTTTTGTAATGCCTGAGTACAGCAAGCTTAGATGTTTTGCGCAAACACGATAACTTTCGGTGTAGATCTCATCACGGTAAAAAAATGGCGTTTGTTGCACATAGCTACTACTTTGACACAAATTGCGTTGTTGCCACCATGTGCTGAAGCGATCTTCAAACATCACAATAGCAAAACTTAAACTGGCAATCACAGCCAGAATAATTTTAAGCCCAAAATATTGAGAACGCGGAGGTGCAGGCACAGCAAGAATCGTCAGAGTGAATTACAGCGACAGCTAGCTTAACAAGTCACGTGAAAAAAATCAGTGCCGAAACACTGATTTTTTAAGTGACAGCAGCGCTTAAATCTCAATTTGACTACCCAGCTCGACCACGCGGTTAGGTGGGATTTTATAAAAATCACTCACTGGACTGGTATTACGCTGCATAGAAATAAACAGCTTTTCTCGCCATGGGGCTAAACCATCACCTACACTATGAATTAAACGGTCACGTGAGATAAAGAAACTGATTTGCATCAGGTCATATTCAATTCCCACTGTCGCCAAAGCTTGTTCTAAGGCATTTGGAATATTGGGCTGATCTTTAAAACCATAGTACAAAGTGACCCGATAAAAACGCTCGGTCATTTGCTCAGTTTCAAAACGGGCTTCATCCTCTACATAAGGGATATCACGAGTGATGACCGTAACCATAATATTCATATCATGCAGCACTTTATTATGCTTAATATTATGCAACATGGCATGCGGCACTAAATCAGGTGTACCCGTTAAAAACACCGCTGTGCCAGGTACAAATTGAGTTTCATTGCTATAGCCAATACTTTTAATAAATAAAGACATCGGTAATGCATCGCTAGAAAGGCGTTTTAGCACAATCTCACGGCCATCTTTCCATGTAATAAGTAAGGTATAAGCCACCGCGCCAATTAAGATCGGCACCCAACCGCCTGAGATAATCTTGACTGAGGTAGAGGCCACAAATATAAAGTCAAGCAACAAAAATGGCGTGGCAAATATAATGACTTTCCACAGTGGCCATTTCCAATAACTATAGGCTAAAACACTAATTAAAATGGTACCGCACAGCATGGTCATGGTAACAGCGACACCATAGGCACTGGCTAAATTGGCACTATTTTCAAACAGTAAAATTAAAATCACGACTGAGATAAACAACACCCAGTTAATAAATGGTAAATAAATCTGCCCTTGCTCAACATCAGAGGTATGGTGCACGGTAAGACGCGGTAGATAGCGCAGTTGAATTGCCTGATTGGTCATAGAAAACACGCCAGTAATCACCGCCTGTGAGGCAATCACCGCGGCAGCAGTAGCTAGGCCAATCATTGGATACAGTGCCCATTCTGGCACCAGCATATAAAATGGATTAGCAATGGCGCTGGCATCACGTAATAACAGCGCGCCTTGCCCTGCATAGTTCAAAAGTAAACATGGCAATACCACAATAAACCACGCCAAGCGAATCGGTAAGCGACCAAAATGCCCCATATCAGCATAGATCGCTTCACCACCCGTCATGGTCAGAATTACAGCCCCCATGGTCAAAAAGGCTAAATAAGGCTGATCTGCAACAAAATGATAGGCCCAATACGGATTGATCATGTGTAGCACTTGTGGGGTTTGGATAATACTCCATAAGCCTGCCGCACCAATTGAACCAAACCACAATAAAGTCAGTGGCCCAAAGAATTTACCCATGGTGGCTGTGCCATGGCGCTGCACAAAAAACAGTCCTGCCAAAATCCCAATTGCTAAGGGTTCGAGCCAGTTGTTAAACATTGGTGTAGCAATGCTTAAACCTTCAATCGCAGATAACACAGAGATGGCTGGGGTAATAATGCCATCACCAAAAAATAGCGATGCACCTATAAAACCTAATGCAATAATATAGAGTCGCTTTTTTTCACCGATTTTGGTGGCACGTAGAATCAGTGCCAACAGCGACATAATTCCGCCTTCGCCATTGTTATCGGCACGCATAATAATGGTGATGTACTTAAAGCTAATGGTGAGCATCATGCACCAAAAAATCAGCGATAAAATCCCAAGAACGCTGGCCTCAGTAATGGCTAAGTGTGCGGTTTGGAAACATTGTCTGAGTGCATAGAGTGGACTAGTTCCAATATCCCCGAATACTACGCCAAGTGCAGCCAAGGTAATGACTGGCAACGCGGCTTTTTTTGCAGTAGTTTGCATATTATGTCTTCGTTTTGCAGACTATTTTTGCGAATCATAGCACTGCCGCTAAAGTTTTTCTCTAAATCAATTGTTATTACTTGGCAGCGTGCTGCTTTTTGGTTATTATCCACCGCGCATGGTGAGGTGTCCGAGTGGCTGAAGGAGCACGCCTGGAAAGTGTGTATACGTTTATAGCGTATCGAGGGTTCGAATCCCTCTCTCACCGCCAAAATTCTAAAATCCCCAAATCAAAAGGTTTGGGGATTTTTTTATTACTTCATTCTTTTTTCGAAGATGACTTCACGGTGATATTGCAAATATTCATGCTGTTTATGATTAAAAATATAATAGATCTCTTTCATAAATCAAAAAATGATCTACTTTTTGCTTCTTATTTGTACCGAAGAATTTCGAATATTCATGCATAATTTACGAATGAAATACATCGACTCAAAGAAGCTTTCTGAAACACAGTTTAAGCGATATACAGGCATCTCATGGTCAACCTTTTATGTAATGGTTGAGCAATTGCAGAAACATGTTCCAGAGAAAGGTAGACCTCCGAAATTGCGTATAGAGGATCAAATTCTTCTGTGCTTAAGTTATTGGCGTGAATATCGAACTTTGTTCCATGTCGCAACAAGTTATGGCGTGTCAGAGCCTACTGCTTCAAGAATCGTCCGCCAGGTAGAGGACTGCCTCATCAAGTCCAATCTATTTAATTTACCTAAGAGTTTGCCTGAAGGCAAAGGGATCGACTGGAATGTGGTGGTCGTAGATGCCACAGAAATCCCAATACAAAGACCTAAAAAAACAGAAGAAAAGCTATAGTGGCAAGAAGAAAGCACATACTTTCAAAGTTCAGGCCATTATCCATTATAGAACTCAGCAAGTTCTGAGTTTATGTACGAATCGTGGTGCTGTACATGATTTCGAACTCTTCAAACGCAACTTGAATCAGATTCCTGCAGGTGCCTTTATCCTTGCAGATAAAGGTTATCAAGGGATCTATACAGTATATCCAAATAGCTTATTGCCATTAAAAGCAAAAAAGCGCTGCAAACTAGATCTGGAGCTAAAATTTTACAATCAAGAAATTAATAAAAGAAGAATTGGGATTGAGCATGTATTTGGCCGTTTGAAAACCTTCAAAATCCTTGCCGAGCGTTATCGAAACCGAGGAAAAAGACTCGGATTAAGATTTAATTTGATCGCGGGCATCTACAATTTGGAGCTGAGTAAAAAATAACTTATGAAAGAAGTCTATTTTATAAATTATATTAAATAATTTTCTTGATTAATATTATACTTATTCTTTTATCATTCACATAATTTTTTAAATGATTAAATTTCTAAATAATAGACCTCTTGCGAAAGTGGTTATTGCAAGTTTATTCGGTTTACCAGTGCAGCAATTAAGT
>NZ_JCAKMW010000014.1:0-92239 GCF_059515805.1 Acinetobacter sp. CY05
AAGAACAACTTGTTGTGGATTCTTACCGGTCGCCAATCTTTCGTTAAGGAGGTGATCCAGCCGCAGGTTCCCCTACGGCTACCTTGTTACGACTTCACCCCAGTCATCGGCCACACCGTGGTAAGCGTCCTCCTTACGGTTAGACTACCTACTTCTGGTGCAACAAACTCCCATGGTGTGACGGGCGGTGTGTACAAGGCCCGGGAACGTATTCACCGCGGCATTCTGATCCGCGATTACTAGCGATTCCGACTTCATGGAGTCGAGTTGCAGACTCCAATCCGGACTACGATCGGCTTTTTGAGATTAGCATCCTCTCGCGAGGTAGCAACCCTTTGTACCGACCATTGTAGCACGTGTGTAGCCCTGGTCGTAAGGGCCATGATGACTTGACGTCGTCCCCGCCTTCCTCCAGTTTGTCACTGGCAGTATCCTTAAAGTTCCCACCCGAAGTGCTGGCAAATAAGGAAAAGGGTTGCGCTCGTTGCGGGACTTAACCCAACATCTCACGACACGAGCTGACGACAGCCATGCAGCACCTGTATCAGAGTTCCCGAAGGCACCAATCCATCTCTGGAAAGTTCTCTGTATGTCAAGACCAGGTAAGGTTCTTCGCGTTGCATCGAATTAAACCACATGCTCCACCGCTTGTGCGGGCCCCCGTCAATTCATTTGAGTTTTAGTCTTGCGACCGTACTCCCCAGGCGGTCTACTTATCGCGTTAGCTGCGCCACTAAAGCCTCAAAGGCCCCAACGGCTAGTAGACATCGTTTACGGCATGGACTACCAGGGTATCTAATCCTGTTTGCTCCCCATGCTTTCGTACCTCAGCGTCAGTATTAGGCCAGATGGCTGCCTTCGCCATCGGTATTCCTCCAGATCTCTACGCATTTCACCGCTACACCTGGAATTCTACCATCCTCTCCCATACTCTAGCTTCCCAGTATCGAATGCAATTCCTAAGTTAAGCTCAGGGATTTCACATCCGACTTAAAAAGCCGCCTACGCACGCTTTACGCCCAGTAAATCCGATTAACGCTCGCACCCTCTGTATTACCGCGGCTGCTGGCACAGAGTTAGCCGGTGCTTATTCTGCGAGTAACGTCCACTATCCTAGAGTATTAATCTAAGTAGCCTCCTCCTCGCTTAAAGTGCTTTACAACCAAAAGGCCTTCTTCACACACGCGGCATGGCTGGATCAGGCTTTCGCCCATTGTCCAATATTCCCCACTGCTGCCTCCCGTAGGAGTCTGGGCCGTGTCTCAGTCCCAGTGTGGCGGATCATCCTCTCAGACCCGCTACAGATCGTCGCCTTGGTAGGCCTTTACCCCACCAACTAGCTAATCCGACTTAGGCTCATCCATTAACGCAAGGTCCGAAGATCCCCTGCTTTCCCCCGTAGGGCGTATGCGGTATTAGCAGTCGTTTCCAACTGTTGTCCCCCATTAATGGGCAGATTCCTAAGCATTACTCACCCGTCCGCCGCTGAATCCAGTAGCAAGCTACCTTCATCCGCTCGACTTGCATGTGTTAAGCCTGCCGCCAGCGTTCAATCTGAGCCATGATCAAACTCTTCAGTTTAAAATCAATAGTGCCTATAGGGCACCAATCTTGGCTCATCAATTACTGACAAAAAATTTGCTCAAATAAACTTCGAGAAATTCTTACCAATTATCAATGAAAATATATTCGATTGATCAACCAGTAAAAATCCACACAAGTTGTTCTTCATAATCTCTTAATGATTTTCTTGATTCTTCGTCAGAAGCAAGTAGTCGGCTATATTACTCTTATTCCCACAAGAGTCAAGCGATTTATTTCAATCACCGCCGATGGATGGGCATTATAGACAAAGTGATGCATGTTGCAAGTCATTTAGTCTTTAAATACATGAAAAATGTTTTATTTGAATATTTTTTATACATTTTGCGCTTTTTTCTGTATTTTTTGATTAAATTTGCTTTAATAACCTTCTATATAACCGATACAACGCTGTGGCTTTGCCCGATTTACCTTGATAACAGATTAATCAATAAGGATTTTATATGCGTCATTGTTCTTATCTATGGATAGGTCTTGGCAGTTTACTACTGAGCTCAGCAAGTTTTGCCATGGAAAATCAAAAACCGCCTACCGCAAGCAGTGAAGTGTCTCGGCTAGAGAGCTTAAAACAATTAAAACAATTGCGTGTTGATCAATTTAAAGTCGATGCCAATGCTGCACAAAGCGAAGAGGTCAAAGATCCTTTACAACCTTTAAATCGGCAAATTTATGCTTTTAATGATGTGTTAGATCGTACTGTGCTACGTCCTGTTGCGGTAAGCTATAGTGAAAAGGTACCTGAACAAGTACGCGGCTCCTTAACCCAAGCACGAAAAAATCTAGATGAACCTTGGAATGCGGTCAATCAATTCGCACAGGCCAAACCTTTACGTGCCATTAAAACCCTCGGACGTTTTACCATTAACACCCTAACCACCTTAGGTTTTGCTGATCCAGCTAGTCGTCTTGGTTTAGATAGTGAAGATGAGAGTCTAGGCACAACTTTAGGTTTTTATGGCGTCCCATCTGGTCCTTACTTGGTTTTACCTGTAATGGGACCAAGTACACTACGCGATGGTTTAGGTAATATTGTTGACAGCCAAGCACGACCACAAAAATATATGCTTGATGATCATGATGGCTTATATTGGGGTGAAATCGCATGGCGTGGTGTAGATACCCGTGCGCGCCTACTGGATTTAGATGGTGTATTACAAGGTGATAAATATGCAGCCATGCGTGACATTTACCTACAACGAAAGAGCTTTGAAATTGCGCAAAAACGTGATGCCGATGCTGCTGCTATCAGCTTTATTGATGATGAATTTGATGATTCAGTCGATCTAGATGAAGAAAAGCTTGAAATCAATCCGTAAATTTTAAAAAGTTTTACAAAAATTGCAGCATCATTGAATTGATGCTGCAATTGATTGCTATAGTAGTTCAACTCACTGTTATTCAGGATCATACACAGTCTTTATGTATTTCATTCAACCGACTCGCGATATCGCTTATTTAGATCAGGTCTTAGATACGCTACCCAGTGTACAAATGATTCGCATAGAAGACATTCACTTGTATGACCCTACCATTGTCGCGATTGCGGATGTGCAGGATTATTTGACCCATAAATGGAGCTTGCCGACGATTGTGCTGGCCTTTGATCAAGAAGGTAGTGCTTTATCACAAGCTTGGGAACAAGGTGCACTTGCCGGTTGGATTTGGAATCGCTTGCCTGAAAACCCTCAAGCTGCACTACTGCGTATTGATGCTAAATATAAGCGCAACCAAGATAGTCGTGATTTACCTTCCGCAGCTGAATTACAAAAACGCTTATTGCCTAATCCTATTGAATTGCAAAACTATCAAGTTGAAACCTTATTTAAGCCCTCAGCGTATTTATCAGGCGATTGGTACGACTATTGGAAAATCAGTGACAAAGAGATTATGTTCTATTTGGCGGATGTCTCAGGTCATGGCGTGACCAGTTCTTTACTGACCTCGTGGATGGCTGCTTTTCATGGACGTTCTAAAACGCCACGTGAGCTACTCAAAAAACTCAATGGCATGTTGGTGCAAGAAAATATTGAAAAACATATCACCATGCTGGCAGGAATTTTAAACCTAGAAACCCATCAAATTCGTTGGTCAAGCGCAGGACATTATCCACCTGCGATTATTTTTGAGAAAGATCAACCACCTAAAGTGTTAAATACAAGCAGTTTTCCATTGGGTTTAACTGAAGATTTAGAGGTTGAAGAGTTTGAATGCACTTTAAATCGCGACGCGCGGTTCATTATTTGTTCAGATGGTGCGCTTGAACCATTCACAGGCGGCTTAAGCGAACAATTTGAACAATTGGTATTTCATTTGCAAAATCAATCATTTCAAGCACCAGAACATGTTGCGGATGATATTGCCATCTTAAGTTTAAGACGCATGAAATAAAATATTTATCAAATAGTTACAATACTTACAAAGCTTATACGACTCATCCATACTTGAGTTATGCCTACCGCCTATGGGATAATTTTCTATCCTTCTCTGCAAATGGCATTTATATGTCAACAGGTCATGTTGAATACGCAAGTTTAGACGGAACGCATATTTTTAAGCTTATTGGCGAAGTGCGTGCCCAATCTTGCATCAGTCTCGATAAACTTCTCAATAAATTAGAACAGCATGAAAATGTTGTGGGTGCGATTGTTGATTTAACTCAAACCACTTTTATTGATAGCACTGTACTGGGTGTCTTGGCGAAACTGGGGCTTAAGCTCAAGCAAATCCACCAAATTCAAGCTGTGATGCTGTCGACCAATCCAGATATCACTACTTTAGCCAATAGTATGGGCCTAGGTCAGGTCTTTGTGATTTTAAATTACTGTGGTGATCCGCAAGTCTGTACCCGCGCTTTGGTTGAAGATAATATTACCCATCGCAATATGCTGACTACTGTACTCGATGCGCATAAGACCTTAATGAAACTCAACGAAAATAATCAAAATATGTTTGAGCCACTGGTTAAACAACTTGAAAAAGAACAACAAAATTTAGAACAATCAAATCAAAATGTATAAAATGGAGTAGCCATGACTTTTCTTTCTGTTGCACAAATGAACTCCCAAGATGATATTGAAGCTAATTTCAACGTCATTGAACAATTGATGCAGCAGAGTCAAGCAGCCGGCGCATCGTTGATTGTCTTTCCAGAAAACTTCGTCTGTTTTGCAGGTGGCAAACAACGCCAAACCGCAGAGCAGTTTGAAGTGATTCAAGCACGCCTAGAACAGCTCGCCCATCGTTACAATCTCTGGATTGTGGCGGGTACCTTACCCTGCCCATATCGTCCAGATGGTTCAATCATTCAAGATGGACGAGTACGCACTGTGAGCTTATGTATTAGCCCAGAAAAAACTGAAGCGCGTTATGACAAAATTCATTTGTTTGATGTTCAAGTGGGAGATGCAGTCGGTGGCTATCAAGAATCCAAATATTTTGAACCCGGTACAGATGTGGTGGTTGCGAAGACTCCATTTGGTAGTATTGGCCTCATGGTGTGTTATGACTTACGCTTTCCAGAACTTGCACTGCAATTGCGTCAGCAAGGTGCTCATATTTTAACTGCACCTGCGGCTTTTACCTACACCACCGGTCAAATGCACTGGCAACTATTACTGCAAGCACGCGCAATGGATAGTCAATGCCAAGTCCTAGGTGCAGCGCAGCAAGGTTGGCATGGTGAAAAACGCCAAACTTGGGGGCATACAGCTGCAACTCATTCACGTGGGCATGTTTTAGCTTTAATTGATGAAAACGGTGCAGGCCTAATTACTGTACCTTTTGATTTAGCCGAACAAGCCAAGATTCGTGAATCAATGCCTCTGATGCAGCACCGTGTTTTAGTCAATTATTAATTCTAATTTTGCGATACAAAAACAGCGCTTGCTAGAACCAATCTACCAGCGCTGTTTTTTATGGTGAATTTTTCTATAATCAAAGATTATTTGTTTAGGTTATTCCAATGCTAAAACTGGCTTTGATTACGGCAGCTTTGCTCGCCTTTTCTCCTTTGACTCAAGCTGAACTGACGATTTCTGAAAAAGTCCGTCCTGCGCTTAAATCATTGGTGAATCCTGCCTACCAACGTATGCCAATTCCCTCTACCCCCAATAACATTAACCTACCGAGTTTTGGTCAAGGAATTATTGGTTGGGGCACAGGCCCAGATGGTGCAGAAGCACGCTTAAATAATATAAGCGCAGCCGATGTAGCACAGATGAAAATCCAAGGCGTGACTTTAAATATGGCAAAGGCATGGCAAGCCTTTTATGAAAATGAAACCTTGCGCAATCCTGGCAACCCAACTGCACCGTTTCGTGCCCAGCTTATGCAGAAGATTGTCAGCCTTTGGTAATCACTCACTTGCTGCATTGGTGACACGTAATACCTCTTCTAAGGTGGTTTTACCCTGTAACACTTTGTTTAAGCCATCATTACGGATCGAGCCTGCCGACTGGCGGGCATACTGTTCTAGCTCAAATTCTGCGGCATTGCCATGGATAAGACGGCGCATTTGATCATCTACAGGCACAATTTCATAAATCGCAGTACGACCACTAAAACCGGTGTGTCCACAGTATTCACAACCTTTTGGATGAGGGAGCTGTAAGGCGTCTTGCGCTTGAACATCAGCAAAGACTTGTCGCTCAAACTCATCCGCTGCGCGCCACGTCACACAGTGATGACACAAGGTACGCACCAAACGCTGGGCAATCACCCCAATTAAAGAACTCGACAATAAAAATGGTTCAATGCCCATATCTTTTAAACGGGTCACCGCACCAATTGCGGTATTGGTATGCAAGGTAGACAAGACCAAATGACCGGTTAAGGATGCCTGTACCGCAATTTCAGCAGTTTCTAAATCACGAATTTCACCCACCATCACCACATCTGGATCTTGACGTAGCATGGCTTTTAGAGCGCGAGCAAAGGTCATATCCACTTTGGTGTTGACTTGGGTCTGACCAATGCCTTCGAGTTGATACTCAATCGGATCTTCAGCAGTTAAAATATTACGTGAACCATCATTAAGATCTGCAAGCGCCGCATACAGCGTGGTGGTTTTACCTGAACCAGTTGGGCCCGTCACTAAAATAATGCCATGCGGACGATGCACCAAAGTGCTTAAACGTGTGTAGTCCTCGTGCATGAGACCCAAATGACTCATATTCAGACGACCGGCTTGTTTATCCAATAAACGCATTACCACGCGTTCACCATGACTCGATGGCAAGGTCGAAACACGCACATCTACTTCACGTCCAGCCAAACGTAACGAAATACGACCATCTTGCGGCACACGTTTTTCGGCAATATCTAAGCGTGCCATGACTTTAATCCGTGACACCAACAGCGGGGCGAGTTCACGGCGCGGCTGGACAATCTCTCGCAATTGTCCATCGACGCGTAATCGTACCGAGAGTTTTTTCTCAAAAGATTCAATATGAATATCTGAAGCACCGACCCGAATCGCCTCAGACAGCAAGGCATTAATCAGACGCACAATCGGCGCATCATCTTCTTGATCCATCAAATCTTCAGCTTCAGGTACAGAATCGGCTAAAGACAATAAATCAGGATGATCTTCTAAACCTGCGGCAACCTGCTGCGATTCATTACTATCACCCGCAAAACTTATACTGAGTAATTGGCTAAATTGTTGTTCGTCATATAGTTCATGCTGAGCAGGCACGCCCAAAATACGTCTTGCTTCTTGAATGGCAAGTAAAGGCGTATGTTCACGGCGCACGATAATCGGCTGATCACCCGCATAACGAATTAAAATGGCATGCCGTTTAGCAAAACTATAAGGAATTTGTACATGTTTTAATGGCTGCATCACAAATTATCATGATGAAAAAAATTGTTTTGAGTGTACTCTAAGCACATGACAACGTGAAGTCAGTTTTTTGCGGACTAGGATATTAATGCACTCTAATGCCTTGAGCCCGATTGCCAAATGGTGGGGCGAATATAGTTTTGAGATTGGTCAGGCACGTGCTTGGCAATTTGGTTCTTTGCTGCTGCGTTTAACGCGTGGTTTACAGGAGTGGCGCTTAGAATATCATCGCCCACAAGTGCAATATGATTATGAACAGCAGTGGCACCCGATAGAGGATCCCGCTTTTGCTTTTCCACAGCCAGTCCATATCGAACGCTATATGTTTAAAAGCACACATGGTACTGTACAGTTGATGCCGCGTTTAGCCAATCGTTCTGTAGTAATTAAACCCGTTGATCCCATTTATATTCCCGCCAGTCAACGCGGTACTTTATATATTAGTACCCCACTTTGGATTGCAGGTTTTGTCGAAGGACAACGCGAACCCTTGTTTGATATTCCCGTGATTTTGCCTAAAGATACTTGGTTTGGTCCAAATCCACGCTTAGGTGAGATTTGTTATGCCACGTCTGTGGATGGCCGTACTGAACTCAATCAACTCAAACCGCGTTCATTTCGTGCCATTACCCCCATTGAATTTCATAACACCAGTAATCAGCAATTACGCTTTGACCGGATGAACGTACCCGTGACCGCCCTACCACTGTTTTTTAGTGAAAGTACCGGCCGTTTATGGACCTCGCAAATTCGCGTCAATCATGAAGGCTTAGATCGACCACCCCGTATTCGTATTGAAAACCGCACCCCGATTCATGCCGGAGAAGTCACCTATCTACAACCGCCACGCGAATCAGGCAGCGTGTTGTTTAATATGTTTGATTCATTCTTCTAGGGATTGTTATGTCAGATTCAAAAATTGTCGATGGTGTATTTAGCAGTCTCACCGGTACCTTTTCCGGTTGGAAGAGCGAACGCATCATTGAAATTATTATTGCCGTTGTCATTATTATCTTAGGCTTCTTTATTGCCCGATTGGTGTCCAATACCTTTATTCGCACCGTAGGCACCAAGTTTAATGCCCATCAAAGTTTGGTCTGGCGACGCGGGATTTTCTACAGTATTTTCTTGCTGTTTATGATCGCAGGCTTAAAAGAAGCCGGTTTTAAACTCAGTGTATTTTTAGGTGCGGCGGGGATTTTAACCGTTGCTTTAGGTTTTGCTTCACAAACCTCAGCCAGCAACTTAATTAGTGGTATGTTTCTAATTGGCGAAGGCTCGTTTGAAGTCGGTGATACCATTCAAATTACCCTGATTCGTGGTCATACCATTGAAGGTGAAGTAATTTCAATTGATTTACTCTCAGTCAAACTCCTTACTCAAGACAATGTTTATGTACGCTTACCCAACGAACAACTGATTCGCGCCCCAGTACAAAACTTATCTAAATTTCCTATCCGACGCATTCCAATTACCCTTGCCATCAACTTTGATGAAGACATCATTAAAGTGCGTCGGGTTTTATTAGATGTGGCACAAAAATATCCCTTGGTATTGGCTGATCCTAAACCCGCAGTAACTGTGACTTCCTTTGGTGAATCTTCGATTGAAATATTGTTTGCAGTGTGGTGTCAGCGTGAAAACTTTTTAAAAGTTAAAGATGAGCTGCATGAGCGTATTCGTAATGGTTTCGTGGATAATCAAATTGAGATTCCTGTACCCAAAATGGGCTTTGTTGATCGCCCTATTCCATCTGCTCCAACACAGCAGATGGACATAGATGAATATGCCCATAAACAAGACATACAACGTGAGCCTAAGCTTTAACACCTCGCCCAACTTAAGGTTGGGCTTTTTTAGCTGTGCTGTTCAGGCATTGGTGCAATATAAGCAATAATTAACATCAGTAAACCTGCGCCTAAAAATGACAATACTCGACTTAGGGTGCCAATATTTGCTAAATCAAATAAAGCTAATTTCAAGCTCACCAATAGCAATACACTCGCCCCGAGTATCCACACACTCTTGAGCTGCTTGCGACTCGCAAATTGCATCGTGATAAAGGCTAAAATGACCCACAGTAAGGTTAAGCTCATTTGTACTGTGGCATCTTGCCAAATGGCAATGCTGTTATAGGGCGTATCTAGATAAACATGTAAGGCACGCAATAAAATATAACTACTTAGCCACAGCACACCCAATACCCCACATACACCGAGTAAACCACGTTCCAAGCCAGATTTTTGCTGCTGTAGCAGTATCCAAATAAAGTTGGTGAGCATCGCGATACTTACTGCATCAAAGGGGTTAATCACAGGTGCAACATAAGCATCAAAACTTTCTTGGGCAAATAATTGCGAACTGAGTATCCATATCGCCATGACCACCAGGCTACTACGCGCTTGCCACCACTGTGACCAGAGTGCCTTTTGCTTGTAGCAGTACAGCGCAAAAACCAGTGGTAAAATCACCATACTCACAAAGGGCATATGCGGCAGTAAACTGCTACTGGCCAAAGCCAAACTGATTAAAGTCGTCAGACTGACCCATTCACGATCGTCATAAATGGCCTGTAATGGGCGGATACACACCGCACTCAGCAATATGAGTGCGGTAAAAAATAAGCCTTGCTCTAAGCCATTTTCCCATATGATTTGACCATGCTTTACATGGCCAAGCAGCAACCAAAAGGCATAAGTAAAAATTGGTAATAAGCCAATCCATTTAGGTAAAGCCCATGTCCATGTGGCGCGGCGATTAATTAGCCCTTCATTGATAAGCAGATAAACTAAACCAACTATGCTTAGCGTGATCACGCCTTGCAATGCCCCCTCTAAGGCATCTAATAACAATACCTGGAGCAAAATGACCGCCACAAACATTAAGCCACTTAAGAATATTACATCTAAGGTTGCAAGCTGCTGACGATAGTGTTGAGTACTATTGCTGATCACCACAACCGCTATAAACAGCAGCGCTAATACCCAATAGATATGACTGGCAAAATGGTCTAGATCAACTAAATAATAAGCCGCGCTAGCGCCTGCAAGCATCAGCAATGCCATAGCCACATAACGGCTAATAGCAGATTGGCGCTGTAAGGCCAATACAAACACCGCTGTACCCAGTACAGACCAGCCTACGACACTCCATTCCTTAGGCAGTAAAATCGCAGGGATAAATGCTATAAACAGCAGTGCTAGGCTAAAGTAACTGTGCTTAATCCAACTCATTTGCTGCTGACGTTTGGCAATAAAATATAAAATTCCGTATAGCAGCGCATAAGCTGCACTCAGCAAGGCTTGCGTTTTGATTTGTTCAAAATAAATTAAATACAACGCGCCATAAGCAAAGAGCGGTGCGCCAAATAACAAACCTAAATCAAGCGTCGGTTTTAAAGCAAAGCCCTGCACATCTTGCTGAGATAACAACTGACTAAAACGAAAAGCCAACCAAATAAACACCAGACTATGCAGCACTACATATAGTGCAATTAACTCTTGTTGGCTGTCTTGTCCAAACCAAAATACATAGGCGCCGCCAACCCACAACGTGACTAAAAAACCCACTTGATTGAGCGCTTTCCATGCGCGCCAAGTCCCAAGCCATGCAATAGCCATATTCACAACCAAATAGTAGGCTAAAAATTCTGCAGCAGTTGCTTCACGAACGGGCAAAGTAAACGGCGCCGCATAAGCAATCAACATCGCCATAAAGGCCAGCTCAATACTGTTTTGTTTTAAGCTTAAATAAATACTGACAGCCATTAAGGCTGCAAAGGCTAAACTGGCCACAACAAAGCTTGGCAAAATTTGATTGTAATAACTAAAAAATAAATCCAAACATAAGATTGCCAGCCCCAACCCTTGTAAAGCCAAGGCAAAGCTACGGTTTTTGTTGCTTAAACACAGCCCCAATAGCGTAATTGCTGTGGCAATAACCGCGAGAACTGATAATTTTAAGGTTAAGCTGATTTGCCAATATTCTGTCGCAAAGCGCAATAATAGAATAATGCCAACTATTAAAATCAGCATAGCCCCTTTAAGCACAGGGTTGCCCTGTAATAGCCATGTCATGATACTCTGCGGCAGCGAGGAGCGACTATCACTAGGTACAGGCACTGAATTAAATCTTGGTAGGGCTACTGACTCCTCTAACGATTCAGGCTGTTGTTGCAGTAAGCCAGTGATTTTTCGTTCTAACTGTTGCAACCAACTCAGTAAAAAATAAATCCACAAACTTAATGCCAAAGCAAATAGCCAAGACCACTGCAACACAGCGGCAACTACCGCAACCACTGAACATAAATACAAAGGCACACGTGAACGTGCAGGCGCTTGTGGCTCAGTTTGAGTCGCTAAAGCATTGACATATTGCATAATACTCATGACAAAGGCTAAGCCACATAACACACTGATCACCTGATGTTTAAAGACAAACCACGCAGAAAATCCTAAGATCAGCAAGCCAAGTAACCACATCATGCGCAGTTCAGATTGCTTATGGGTCATTGTTTTGTTCTCAAGTGTTTTAATGATGATACAACAGCCAATAGGATGTTGAATGGCATATGCTAAAATCAACAACAATACTATTGATGCAAAAAATTAGGATTCCTCGCATGCCACCATTTGTATTGGTCGATGGCTCATACTTTTTATTTCGTGCCTTTCACGCCCTCCCACCATTAACCACCTCCACAGGCTTGCATACCAATGCGGTGCGCGGTGCAATTTCTGCCATTCAAAAATTGATGCGTCGTACTCAGCCTACCCATATGGCGGTGATCTTTGATACCTCAGAGCCAACTTTCCGCCATCATTTATCACCCATTTATAAAGGTGACCGCCCAAGTATGCCAAGCGAACTTGCAGAGCAAATTCCGTATTTGCATGCCTTGATTCGTGCTTTAGGCATTCCATTACACTTTTTAGCCGGTGCCGAAGCTGACGATATTATTGGCACATTGGCCAAGCGTGCAGAAGCTTTAGGTCATCAAGTGTTAATTTCAACTGGTGATAAAGACATGGCGCAATTGGTCACGGAAAAAGTTACTTTAGAAGACAGCTTTAAAGAACGTCCTATGGATATTCAAGCGGTATTTGATAAGTTTGGTGTGTGGCCGCATCAAATTATCGATTACCTCACTTTAATGGGTGATGCATCTGACGGTATTATGGGTGTACCAGGGGTTGGTGCTAAAACTGCAGCGAAACTGTTAACCGAATACGGATCAATTGGCGGTATTTTAGAAAACGTCGATAAGATCAAAGGTAAAGTCGGTCAAAATATCAAAGACAGCGTTGAAGGCATTACCCTTGACCATCAATTGGCCAGTATTGTTTGCGACCTAGATTTAAACTTTGGTTATGAGGATCTTAAACTGCAAGAACCCAATGTAGACGAATTGCGCCGTTTATATACCGAGCTTGAATTCCGTAACCAATTACAGTCTTTAGACCATCCCAATAATCCCAACAGCCCACAATATAAAAAGATTAATCAAGCTTTAGATACTCAGCCGCAAAGCGTAGAGGTTATACAACAAGCTGCGCAAACGAGTACAGATGATCAACTTGGTCAAGCCAAATACCATACTGTACTGAGTCAAGCCGATTGGGACAATCTATGGGCGCGTTTAAACACTGCAACGCGTTTTGCTTTTGATACCGAAACCACCAGCCTTGATTATCGCGTGGCGGAAATTGTTGGTTTTTCAGTGGCTTTTGATGCAAGCGATGCCTACTACGTCCCATTAGCCCATGATTACGACGGTGCACCTGAACAACTTAATCGTGAGCAAATCCTCGCGCAAATCAAACCAATTCTAGAAAATCCTAATATTGATAAAATTGGTCATCACCTCAAATACGACGCGCATGTGTTAGAAAACCATGGTATTCATTTACAAGGTTGGTATTTTGATACCATGCTGGCCTCTTATGTTTTAAATTCTGTGGCGACACGGCATGGTATGGATGATGTCGCGCGGGTCTATTTAAGTCACTTTACCACTACATTTGAGCAAATCGCTGGCAAAGGTGCTAAGCAAAAAACCTTTAATCAAATTGAGATTGAAACAGCTGCCCACTATGCCGCAGAAGATGCGCATGTGACCTATCGTCTTTATGAAGTGCTCGATGAAAAGCTTAAAGCCATTCCTGAACTAAGCAATATTTTGCATCATATTGAAATGCCTACCGCGCGTGTTTTAAGCGTAATGGAAGAAAATGGCATTCAGCTTGATTTAGCTTTTTTAGAGCAGTTAGGTAATGATTTTGCCACTGCCATTGCAGCGTTAGAGCAAAAGATCACTGAAATTGCTGGTGAAAGCTTTAATGTCAGCTCACCGAAACAAGTCGGTGAAGTACTGTTTGAAAAATTGGGCTTAAAAGGTGGTAAAAAAACCTCGACGGGTCAATACAGCACCAGTGAAAGTATTTTAGAGAAAATTGAGCATCCAATCGCGGAATTGATTTTAGAATATCGCGGCTTAACTAAACTCAAAAGCACCTACACCGATGGTTTAATTAAACAAGCCAACGATGCAAGTGCCCGTGTGCATACCAGTTACCATCAAGCGTTAACCGCAACAGGTCGTTTATCTTCGACTGATCCGAACTTACAAAATATTCCAGTCCGTGAGCAAATCGGCCGTCAAATTCGTAAAGCCTTTGTGGCACCTGAAGGTCGTGTGTTACTCGCAGCCGATTACTCACAAATTGAACTGCGTTTAATGGCACATTTTTCGCAAGATGATGCCTTAGTCGACGCCTTTAACCATAATCAAGATGTGCATCGTCGTACTGCGGCAGAAGTATTGGGCATTGCTTTAGACGATGTGAGCAATGACCAACGTCGTCAAGCCAAAGCAGTGAACTTTGGTCTGCTGTATGGTATGTCGGAATTTGGTTTAACCCGTCAGCTCGGTTTTAGCCGCCAAGAATCACAAGAGTATATTAAAAAGTACTTTAACCGTTATCCAGGTATTTACGAATATATGCAGCGCACCCGCCAAGTGGCTTTAGAGCAAGGCTTTATTGAAACTATTAGCGGTCGTCGTTTATATACGCCTGATATTGATGCACGTAATATGATGGTACGTAAAGCCGCAGAACGTGCTGCCATTAATGCACCTTTACAAGGCTCAGCAGCAGATATCATTAAAATGGCGATGATTGAAGTGGATAAAATCTTACCGAAGGATCAAGCTAAATTATTACTACAAGTACACGATGAATTGGTCTTTGAAGTAGATCAAGATATTGCCGATCAACTCGCTGAGCAATTACGTGACGTCATGCAATCTGTTGTTCAACTCTCTGTACCTTTAATTGTGGAAGTTGGGAAGGGTCAAAACTGGGACCAAGCACACTAAAACGTTAAAAACAAAAAAGGACGCCACGGCGTCCTTTTTTTGAAGCTTTATTTATACAATTGAGCTGAGCATCATTTCAGCAATATATAAGGTAAAGAATGCCAAAATAGGCGATAAATCAATCATCCCCATATTAGGCATAATCTTACGAAACGGTGCTAACATCGGTTCGGCCAACTCTTGAATCAGATCAATATAAGGCGAGCGGGTTTGGCTAAACATTTGAATCCAACTACAAATAATGTAAGCAAAGAGTAAATATTTTAAAATTGAAACCAATGAATGCAACATAGACAACACAGTGCTGATAATAAAGTAACCTGCCCCACCTGTTGGCTGCGCATTTAAGTATTTAAAGCCAAAGACCTTTAGAAAATACAACAATACGGTGAGCACCAGTGCTGCTAAATTGACACGACCACCTGCAATTGTTGGCAAAATACGCCCAAACACATCCACAATTTTAGTGGCTTTGGCCGTTGACTGTACCACGGGGTTATAGGCATTTACCCCAGCCAGTTGCATTAAAAAGCGGAAGAACACCAATAAAATCGCGACATTAATAATAATGTCAAAAAATAGCGCAGAGGTTGCACCCATACTTAAACTTTCCTAAATAAAAAACTTATTTACTGCTTTCGCTTAACTCTTGCGCCAACTCTTGGCTACGGGTTTTGGCTGCTGCCAATGCCGCTTGAATATTTTGTGAAATATGCGCACGATCAAACACTTCAATTGCAGCTTGCGTTGTACCATTAGGTGAAGTGACATTTTTACGTAATTGTGCTGGCGTACTGGCACTGGTAATCGCCATTTGTGCTGCACCGAGTGCAGTCTGTAGAGTCAGCTCAGTGGCAGTTTTTTCATCCAAACCTAAGTTTTTGCCTGCACGAATCATACTTTCCATCATATAGAAAAAGTATGCAGGACCCGAACCTGATACTGCCGTCACCGCATCAATTTGCGACTCAGTTGTTACCCAAATAGTTAAACCAGTAGCCGCCAGAACTTGACTGGCTAAATGTCGATCTGCCTGATTGACAACATCAGTGGCAAATAACCCATGCGCCCCAGTTTGAACTAAAGCTGGGGTATTTGGCATGACTCGTACAACGCGCTGTGTATCTAAAAGATTTGCAATCGTTGCAACTTCTGCCCCTGCCACAATTGAAATCACCAGCTTATCTGCAAATAAACCTTTCAATGGTTTAAGCACTTGAGCAAGTACTTGGGGTTTGACAGCAAATACTACAATGTCGGCATTTAAAATTGCTGCAGCATTATCGGTGGTCACTTGTACTTTTTTTTCTGCCAGTAAGTCACGCACAGCTTCTACTGGGTCAGACACTGTAATACGCGTCGGCGCTAAACCACGAGCAATCAAGCCACCAATTAAGGCTTGAGCCATATTTCCGCCACCAATAAAACTAATATTACAATCTAAAACAGCACTCATGATTTTTTGCTCAAGGTTAATGATCAATCAATAACTTGGGTTGCCAGCCATTGCTTTGACAATAGATTGACTCGGCAAGCCAAAATCCTTTTGGGGTAAAAACGCCTAGCATAACATCATCTTTGCTTAATATTTGTATCTGATGGCGTTGCCAAGGAAAAATTTGCGCCTCCTGAATCGCTTTTTTTAACGGCCAGCGCCCCACTCTTCCATACAGATGGATCTTCTCGCCGCCTACACGCGGGCTTAACATCAGTTTTTGACCCAATAGTTTTGGGTCTAAGCCAAGTGACGCTGTTTGAAGAGCAAATTGCCCTGCGGCAACTTGAATTGTTTGTTGCTCATCAAGCTGTAAAATTTCCGTAGAAATCGGATGTTGCTGTGCCAAATAATCAGCTTTACTAACCTTATACAGCACATTTTGATAACGTAAATAATAGAATCCAGCATGATGCAGCGCCGCTTGCGCGTCAGTTTTAGCGGCAATGACTTCTGTTTGAATACGTTCCACCATAGCCAGACTTGGACGATATTGTGCCTCACCCTTGATCCAATTAGAGAGCAACTGGCGTTGCCTTGCTTTTGATAACTGTAACAGCTGAGGGATCTGTAAGTGCTGGGCATTGCCACACATTTGTAAATCTTGCGCTGCAACTTCTGCCAAAATATCAGCAGCATCTTGCATTAAATAACTGTTACGACTCACGGCTTGCTGCATTTTAGGAAAACGCGAGTTTAACAGCGGCCATAAGGTTTCACGGCACCAAGCACGGTCATAGTGGGTATCAAAGTTGGTTGGATCCTGAATAAAGGCAATGTTGTCTTGCTCAACCCAAACTGCGATTTGCTCACGTGATATATCTAAGAATGGTCGCCAGATCTTGAAGCCATCACGCTGATCCAAAGCCGACATGGCACTTAAACCACCCACGCCACTACCTGAAAATAAATTCAGCAACACAGTTTCGGCTTGATCTTGTTGATGATGCGCCAAGACTAAAATTTCGTTAGGCAAAATATGCTGCCTAAAGGCTTGATAACGAGCAATTCGTGCTTGGTTTTCTAGATTACCCTCTTGCACGTCTACATTGACCACCAGACAAGGAATGCTTAGTTTTTCGCATTCTGCGCGCACAAAATCACCCCAACTGGCACTTAAGTCTTGCAGCTGGTGATTAATATAAATGGCGCGGATTTTTTCAGGAAATACAGCAGACATCACCTGTAGCAGCAACATGGAGTCCATGCCGCCACTACACGCGATTAAAAAGCTTGACTCAGCATAAGGCCAAGTGGTTAAGAGGCGAGACCTAAGTTGTTGCTGCCAAACTTCATTAAACGTTGGTAACGTGCTTCGCATCGCTCTTCGGCACTCATTGGTTGTAATTCAGCTAAAGCTTGCTTTAACACATCTTTAAGCGCGTACATCACATTTTCAGGATCTAAATGCGCACCTTCACCTTCGTCAACCACGTACTCAACAATACCAATTTTTTGTAGTTTTTCTGCAGTTAAGGCTAAAGCTTCGCTGGCTTGTTCTGCCTTTTCAGCCGTCTTCCATAAAATAGACGCACAGCCTTCAGGTGAAATCACAGAATAAATACTATGCGACAGCATAATCACGCGATCCGCAACACCAATACCTAAAGCGCCGCCTGAGCCACCTTCACCAAGCACTGTTGCAACAACAGGCACTTTAAGGCTTGAAAGCTGTGCTAAACTTGAAGCAATCGCTTCTGCTTGACCACGCTCTTCTGCACCTACCCCTGGGTATGCGCCCATCGTATCAATAAAGGTAAATACCGGTAAGTTAAAGCGCTCTGCCATATCCAGCAAACGCTGTGATTTACGGTAGCCTTCAGGATTACACATCCCAAAGTTATGTTGTAGTTTTTCACGTGTACTACGACCACGGTGCTGACCAATCACCATCACAGGTTGACCGTCTAAGCGGGCTAAACCACCAATCATGGCACCATCATCACCAAATAAACGGTCGCCATGCAACGCGTCAAATTCAGTGAAGATTTCACCAACATAATCCAAGAATTGCGGACGCTCCGGATGACGTGCAATTTGAACCGTTGTCCATGCTTTAGATACAGCTTTATTTTTCATAGGTCGACCATTATCCCTTAATTAACCCGTTCGTTAATCGATAAATTGTTCCGACTGAATATTCAATTCAATATCCCAATGCTTAAATTGCACTTGTTCATCATGTAACTCGGCAACGAGCAGAGGCCATTGTTTGGCATCACCAGAAACGCTAAGTTGCCATTGTTGCGCATTGATCACCTGTAATTCAATGGCAGGAAGCATCTCATCGCTACGACTGTGGTTGAGCAAAACTGCAAGGCGAAGTAATAGACATAAGTAGATGAGTTTTTGCCCACCTACGCGTAAAACGTCAACTTTAGCTTCACTCCGTAGTTTACGGCGATGATGTGCGACCAAATGAGAGAGATAATTTTGGTCAATTTGTGAGAAGCCGGCAATATCAGAGTGTTGCAAAAGATATGCGCTATGACGGTGATAACCACTGTGACTAATGGCCAGACCAATTTCGTGTAAATACGCGGCACGGCGCAGTAAATCACTGTCGTCTACAGTTAAATTTAAGGCTGGCGCAACACTTTCAAATAGATGCTGTGCGGTCGCCACTACACGTTCAGCTTGTTTAGGGTCGGCATTGTAACGCCCCATTAAAGCATGTACCGAACGATCGCGAATATCTTCATGTTGGAAACGACCCAGCAAGTCATACATCACGCCTTCACGTAATGCACCATCCGAATAAACCAGCTTATCAATGTTTAATACATCAAAAACTGCATATAAAATGGCAATACCGGCTGGCAAAACTGCTCGACGATCTTCTTTTAGGCCATCAAGTTCTATGTCAGACACGTGCTTATATTTAAGCATTTTGTCTTTGATTTTTTCTAAGCCTTCACGGGTCAGTTCTTGTTTTTCATTACTCCACCCCATATTCACACAAATCTGACGACAGGCTTTGATGGTACCACTTGAACCGACCACCGTATCCCAACCTGAGTCTTTATAAGTATTGACCAAACCTGACACTTCTTTACGAGCCGCTGTCATGGCACGTTCAAATGCTTTTTGACTAATTTCACCATCAGCAAAGTAAGCCTTGGTAAATGCTACACAGCCCATTTGTACCGATTCGGTATGAATCGGTTCAAACTCTTCACCAATAATCAGCTCAGTCGAACCACCACCAATATCAATCACCAAGCGACGACCACTATTTTCCATGGTATGTGAAACGCCTAAATAAATTAAACGCGCCTCTTCACGACCCGCAATAATTTCAATCGGCTTTGGTAAAATTTCAGCGGCTTTTTGAATAAATTCATGTCCGTTTTTCGCTTGGCGCAGTGCATTGGTCGCCACAATACGTAAACGATTGGGCTGTACTGAACCTAAACGACCAACAAAACGCGCCAAACAAGCTAAACCACGTTGCTGGGCAGCTTCAGTTAGGTTCTTATTTTCATCAAGACCAGCAGCTAACTGAACCTTTTCTGACATTGAGGCAACTTTTTTTACTTCGCCATGATCAACACGCGCAATCGCCAAATGAAAGCTGTTCGATCCCATATCGATGGCAGCAAGCAACTCTTCATCAATCAAAAAGTCTGACATTATTTAAACAAATCCTTGCAGAATTGCCCCCTAGATTAATTCACATATATGCAATTTAAAAGCCATTTGTGCACTGATTTTTCTAAGATTGCTTTTTTAGCCGCTTGGTTAATTGTGTTACACGATGAATACCATCGTGATCATCCATTAGACAAACTCCATCGAAAGCCACAAAATTTAAATATTCCCCTACATTGTTACAGATGGCTATGTAATACTAATAATTATAGAGCTATCTTAAAAAATCATCTGGAGCCAAATCCATGTCTATCGTAAATACCACTGAAGCAACTTTCGCGGCTGACGTTTTAGAGTCTGATGTACCTGTTCTTGTTGACTTCTGGGCGGGCTGGTGTGCGCCATGTAAAGCCATTGCACCTGTACTTGAAGTACTTGCAACTGAATACGAAGGTAAAGTGAAAATTGTTAAAGTTGACGTAACACAATTACAATCTGTTGCTGCAGACTATAACATTCGTAACATCCCTGCTTTGCTTATGTTCAAAAATGGTGAAGTTGTCGGTACTCAAGTGGGTGCTGCACCAAAATCAAAATTAGCTGCTTTCATTGACGAAAACATCTAACTCGAACATCTGATCTATTCACCTCGTCTAGATCATGATCTTAAAAATACGTTGTGCTTATGCAACGTATTTTTTTGACTGCTAAATTGACAAAGTCTAGTTTCTCTTCTATATTGCATGTTCAAGAAATAAAGGATGTCAATCCTGTCATTTTCTTACAAGACACAACACATAACATGCCGCTCGGCAACAGCAATTGTTTTTACACAATTCTGAAACAATCGTTCCAAATTTTGAATTGTTGCTGTACAAAACAATGACGTGCATCTCTTGTCCGTTTGCGCTCGTATGTTGCTTCCTTTCTTACACTTTATCCTAGAATTTTACATTCTATCTGACCACCTATGAATTTAACAGAACTCAAGAAAAAACCGATTGGCGAACTCATCAAGATTGCCGAATTTATGGGCCTTGAAGGAATGGCACGTAATCGCAAGCAAGATATTATTTTTGCGATTTTAAAGCGCCACGCAATGAATGGTGAAGAAATCTTTGGTGACGGCGTTCTCGAAATTCTGTCAGATGGTTTCGGCTTTTTACGTTCAGCTGCGGGTTCTTATCTTGCCGGCCCAGATGACATCTACGTAAGCCCATCGCAAATCCGTCGTTTTAACTTACGTACGGGCGATACAATTACAGGCACCATTCGCCCACCAAAAGAAGGTGAACGTTATTTTGCCTTACTCAAAGTGAATCAAATTAACTATGACACGCCTGAAAACTCACGCAACAAAATTTTGTTTGAAAACCTAACGCCGCTTTTCCCAACCGAGCAATTGGTAATGGAATTGGGTAACGGTACCACTGAAGATTTAACTGCGCGTGTGGTTGACTTAGTCGCTCCGATTGGTAAAGGTCAACGTTCTATTATTGTTGCACCGCCTAAAGCGGGTAAAACCATGTTATTACAAAACATCGCGCAGTCGATTGTGCGTAATAACCCTGAATGTTTCTTAATTGTGCTTTTAATTGACGAACGTCCTGAAGAAGTTACCGAAATGGAACGTACCGTTCGCGGTGAAGTGATTGCCTCAACCTTTGATGAATCGCCTGCGCGTCACGTGCAAGTGGCTGAAATGGTGATTGAAAAAGCCAAGCGTTTAGTTGAACACAAAAAAGACGTGGTGATTTTACTTGACTCGATCACTCGTTTAGCACGTGCCTACAACACCGTGATTCCTTCATCAGGTAAAGTCTTAACCGGTGGTGTGGATGCCCATGCCCTAGAACGTCCAAAACGTTTTTTTGGTGCAGCCCGTAACATCGAAGAAGGCGGTTCACTTACCATCATTTCAACTGCTTTAATCGAAACAGGCAGTAAAATGGATGAAGTGATTTACGAGGAATTTAAAGGTACAGGTAACCAAGAAATTACCCTTGATCGTCGTATTGCAGAAAAACGTGTTTTCCCTGCGATGAACATCAAGAAATCAGGTACACGCCGTGAAGAACGTTTAATGTCTGAAGACAATCTACGTAAAGTTTGGATTTTACGTAAATTATTACATACCCAAGATGAACTTGCTGCTATGGAATTCTTGCTTGATCGTATGAAAGAAACCAAAACCAATGATGATTTCTTTGATCAAATGAAACGTAAAGCTAGCAACTAATTAAGGCTTGCTTTACGGTTTAAATAAAAGGCTGTCTCTAACGACAGCCTTTTATTTTGGTTGACATAATTTACATAACTACACAATTCATTCATTCCTTTGTAAACTTATTTTTAAATCTATGATTCTAAAAAAATAAATATAAAAAATATTAGTCTTTTTAACCAGTTATTAAGTATTTCTCCAATATAAACCTTTGCCTTGATTGTTATTTTCTGTTAAAAAATCGTCAATTTATCTGCTTTTTCGCACTTTTTTTCCAGTTGCCTAGTGGCATTTCAAAAAGCGCAGTGATAGCATATTCGCATACCAGTTAGACTGCTCCTGCATTGTTAAACCTAGTGTTAAAATTAGGTCAAATAACAGCACACAACAGGCTAACTTAGGTCTTTTTTATCTCATATTTAGAGAGTGATGCCATGTTATTCAAAAAAATCGCTATTGCTGCTGCAGTTGCTACTACTTTAGCTTTCGTTGGTTGTGCTAAAAAAACTGAAGAAGCTGCTGCTGACGCTAACGCTGCTGCATCTGAAGCTGTTGTAGCTGCATCTGAAGCAACTGCTGCTGCTGACGCTGCTTCTGTTGCTGCTCCTGCTGCTGCTTCTGAAGCTGCTGCTGCTGCTTCTGAAGCTGCTGCTGTAGCTGTTGACGCTGCATCTGAAGCGACTGTTGCTGCTTCTGAAGCTGCTGCTCAATAATCTAAACTTTAGATTATTTGAAAAAAAGGGAGCCATTTGGCTCTCTTTTTTTATGTTTATATCATTTCAATATAAAAAAACCTGAGCCAAAGCTCAGGTTTTTTAGTTGACGCTACAGGTCTTAATCGACTTGCTCAGTCCCTACACGTTGACGGAATTTTTGACCCGCACGGAACGTTACCACACGACGTGCAGAAATCGGAATTTCTTCACCCGTTTTTGGATTACGACCTGGACGCTGACGTTTATCACGTAGCTCAAAGTTACCAAACCCCGATAATTTTACTTGTTCACCTGAAATCAGTGCTTGGCTGATCTCATCAAAAAATAACTCAACCATTTGTTTCGCTTCACGACGATTTAAACTCGTGAGCTCACTTAAATGATCAGCCATTTCTGCTTTTGTTAATGCTGTCATGAAGCCCTCAATGTCGCTTGGTAAGTGTCTGCTAACACTTGTAGGATATTATCCATACCGGATTTAATTTCAGCATCTTCGAGTGTACGACTTGGATGCTGCCATAAAATAGCAAATGCCAATGAGCGTTTGCCTTCTTCTACGCCTTGTCCAGTATACACATCGAATAACCAAGTTGAGTCGAGTAACTCGCCGCCGGTTTTTTCGATAAGTTGCTGAATTTCGCTAACATTAATCTTATCATTAATTAAAAGCGCAATATCACGTCGAACTGATGGAAAACGTGATAATTCTGTAAAATTAGATACATAAGTTTGCAAAACAGCCGCTTGATCAAGCTCAGCCACCCAAGTCATGCCTAAATCTAAATCCGCTTCTAAAGATGGGTGCAAACGACCTAAGTAACCAATCGATTGACCATTCACAATAATTTCAGCAGATTGACCAGGATGTAACCAGCTACGTTCAGAACGAACAAAATCAGCTTTGACACGCGCAGCAGTCAGAATCTCTTCGACATCACCTTTAAAGTCAAAGAAATCCATTGGCTGAGGTTTACCATGCCAAGATTCTTGAGTTTTAGCACCTACAGCAATTAAAGCTAAAGTCGGAATTTGTTTGAGATCATGAATGCTTGCTGCATCTTGATAATCAAAACGTAGACCGAGCTCAAAGAAGCGTACACGGCTTTGTTGACGGTTAATATTGTGTTGTACACAAGGAATTAAGCTTGAAAGTAAGGTCGAACGCATTACCGCTAAATCGCTTGAAATTGGGTTGGCCAATGCCAATGGATTGACCAAAGGGTTCAATTGCTTTTCAAGTTTTAAATCGGCAAAGCTAAAGCTAATCGCTTCTTGATAACCTAAAGTCACCGCAGTTTGACGCAATTGCGCAAGCTCGAATTGATCTTGGTATTTTGCCAGTTTTGCTTCAATCACAGGCAAGCTGATTTGAATATTGTCGTAACCGTGAATACGCGCTACTTCTTCAATGAGGTCTTGATAGATCGCCATATCAAAACGGTGCGATGGCGGCACCACTGTCCACTCACCTTGCGCTTTTACAGTTACCGTGCAACCTAGACGAGTTAAAGCATCGGTAATAAAGTCAGATGCTACTTTATAACCCAATAATTGATCGACTTGTGCTTGGTTTAACTCAATCGCTTCACGCTTTGGCAAAAGCTCTGGTTTTTCAGCCACGGTAATTGGACCAAACTCACCACCGGCAAGCTCAGAAATCAATTGTGATGCACGATGCATGGCAACTAGCGGCAATTCAAAATCGACACCACGTTCGTAACGCTGCGATGCATCGGTATGTAAACCAAAGCTACGCGCACGACCAGCAATATGTAGTTGATCGAAGAACGCAGATTCTAAGAAAATCTCTGTGGTTGCATCAGTCACAGATGAAGATAAACCACCCATAATACCAGCAATCGCTAAGGCTTTATGGTCATCGGCAATCACCATGACGTTGTCTTGTAACTCAACTTCTTGTTCGTTGAGTAAAACCAGTTTTTCACCTGCTGTGGCTTGACGTACACGTACCGCACCATTAACTTTAGCAGCATCAAATGCATGTAACGGTTGACCAAGCTCCATTAACACATAGTTGGTGATGTCGACCAAAATGCTGTGCTGACGGATACCAGAACGCGCCAATGCACGCTCCATCCATTCAGGGGTTGCTGCTTTAGTATTGACGTTTTTAATCACACGACCTAAATAACGTGGGCAGCCATCAGTTTCAACCACAACTTGCTTTTCGTCAGCAATGCTTGCAGCGACTTCTTTAATTTCAGGTGCAGTTACAGGAAGTTGGTTAATCACACCAATTTCACGGGCGATCCCACGAATACTGAAACAATCACCACGGTTAGGCGTGATACTGATGTCAATCACGTTATCATCTAAGTGTAGATATTCACGGATATTCATACCCACAGGTGCATCACTTGGTAATTCTAATAAACCATCAATTTTGTCTTCTAAATCAATTTCAGACGCACCGCAGAGCATACCTTGTGATTCGATGCCACGCAATTTGCCTTTTTTGATTTTAAAATCGCCCGGCAATACTGCACCAATAGTCGCAACAGGGGCTTTCATCCCTGCACGTACGTTTGGCGCGCCACAGACAATTTGTAAAGGCTCAGCTGCACCAATGTTGACTGTGGTTACACGTAAACGATCTGCATCAGGGTGTTGTTCTACTGTTAACACTTCACCTACAACCACACCAGTAAATGGTTTTGCTGCTGGCGATAAATCATCAACTTCTAGACCAAGCATAGTCAGTTGGTCAGAAAGTGTATTGCTGTCGATGGCTGGGTTGACCCACGTACGTAACCAATTTTCGCTAATTTTCATACATTCAATTCCTGAATCTCCCCTAACCCCTCTTTAACAAAGAGGGGAATACCTATACGTCTATTTGTTCCGTATAAGTCCCCCTTTCTCAAAGGGGGATTTAGGGGGATTATTTAAAATCTAAAAACTAATTTATGTCCCAAACCCCAATTTATATAGGGAGAGGATTAAAAATTCTTAAGCAAACTGGCGTAAGAAACGCACGTCGTTTTGATAGAACATACGCAAGTCGTTAATGCCATAACGCAGCATGGCAAAACGCTCTACACCTAGACCAAAGGCAAAACCTTTGTATTTGTCTGGGTCGATACCTGCAGAGCGAAGTACATTTGGATGTACCATACCGCAGCCCAACACTTCTAACCATTTGCCACGCTCATCCATAATATCCACTTCGGCACTTGGCTCTGTGAATGGGAAATAAGATGGACGGAAACGCACTTTTAAGTCTTTTTCAAAGAATTCATTTAAAAGATTAACCAATAAACCTTTTAGTTCTGCAAAGCTGGTATTTTCAGCTACATATAAACCTTCGATTTGATGGAACATTGGTGAGTGAGTTTGATCCGAGTCACAGCGATAAACACGACCCGGACATACAATACGGATTGGCGGTTGCTGCGTTTCCATAGTACGAATCTGTACACCAGAAGTATGGGTACGTAGTAAATGATTCACATCAAAATAGAAGGTGTCGTGCATGGCACGCGCAGGGTGATGACCTGGAATATTGAGTGCTTCAAAGTTGTGATAATCATCTTCAACTTCAGGGCCAGTTGCAACGGTAAAGCCTGCTTTGGTAAAGAATTGGCAAATACGCTCTTGTACTTGGGTCACCGGATGGATGCTACCCACACGTTGGCCACGGCCCGGTAGACTAATGTCAATCGTTTCGCTGGCAAGTTTTGCAGCCAATGCGGCTTGTTGTAGTGCAGTTTGACGCTCAGTTAACGCAGCGTTGATTGCTTCACGTACAGCATGAATTTGGGCACCAAACTCTTTACGCTGTTCAGGGTCCATTTTGCCTAAAGACTTTGATTGCTCAGCAAGCTGGCTTTTCTTACCCGTAAATTGCACTCGTACTTGATCGAGTGTAGCAAGGTCCTCTGCTGCTGCGATGGCAGCGAGCGCTTCAGTAGTCAGGGCTTCCAGTGACATAGTAACTCTCAAAGCAACATTTAAAATATAATTAAAACCCATCATTCTAACAGTTTTTCAGTATTTTAATGAAGCAAGTCTTTAACGAAAATTTTATTGTCACTGGGTTTTTACACAGGCTAAGATAAAGTTAAATTTATTGAGACTCATCGCATGGCGCTTGACCCCATTTGGCAACAACAACTCACACTGGTCACTTACGGCAATCAATATCTGGCTCAAGACCTAAGTTTTAGCCGCTGGGTCAATCATGCTATTTTTCAGCAACATGCCTTTGCCTTTCGTGATCTGATCTCACAGCAACTCTTGGCACAACATTTTCAAATTTGGTTAGAAGGCTTAAAAAGCCAAGGGGTCACCCGTTTAAGCTTACATTGCTCTAGCTTATTGCTCGATGAAGATAATCCTAATCCAAGTGTAGAACTGGTGCCCTATGCGCATTTTATTGTTAGTCATAGTAAGAAACATACGCACGCATGGATTTGCGGGCGTGAATTAGCGGCATGGTATCGCTTAGAACAAGACTATGCAGCACCCTTAGGCCAAGAAATCCCGATTCGTTTCGAAACCCTATGGCGTTATGAACTAAACGCCAAACTAGCAAAACGCGTTGCCGCAGATTTACAACAGCCCAATTGGGATGAAATTGAGCAATTTCTGCAAACAGAGCTTTTTCAAACCCCATTGGCACAAGACTTCCAAGCGCCACAGCTGGATTTACCTTATTATGGAATTGAAGATCCACAAAATAGCAGCGTGTATTTAACCTTGATACCAACAGACGTTCAGGCCGATTATGCCCATCAAAGTTTGCATCGTTTAGATGCTTTAAGCCAATATATTGCACAGCGTCAAAAAGCGGCTTTACACACAGATGGTTCTAATTTCAGTGCCGATGAGCATCTTAAATATCGCCACTTCGCACAAAAACTTGATGATCTACAGGGTAAATTTATTGTTAAAGTCGCCAATCATTATGCGACTGCACGGTTAAGTTATGTGGCACAAGAAAGTACACCTTTAGACAGTAATATACACACGCCCTCTCGGCAATTACCTGAAAAAAGCCAAAAAAAAGCCAGTGCAGGTAACGTGATTGCCTTAATTTTTATTACTGCGCTACTGTGTGCAGCGGCTTATTATTTTGGTTTTTAAAAAATTTAAAGATGCAGTTTGCTTAAAAACAACTGCATCTGTTGTCTAGAGCAAAGACGAATAAATTCAATGCCATGCGGTTGTTGCATTAGGCTTAAATAGCGCCGTCGATTTTTTTGATGGGTTTTCATCATCCACCAAATAATCGACTCTTTAGACAGCAGCTTTGCCCACGTTTCTCGATTATTAGAATGCGGCCACAGGGGTTGTTGGCTAGACGCGCGTTGTACTGCCCGAGTGATGGCTTGTTTAAAGTTAGGCCAAAAGGGTAAATCGAGCCAAATAATGCAGTCAATATGTTGCCATTTAATGTTTTCAAGCTGGCTATAATTGCCATCAATTACGTAACCCTGTGGCGCGGCCTGCATACGCTGCTGCAATTGGCGCTTAAAATCGTCTACATCACGCTGTTGCCAATCATCCAACCAAAACAAATCATCTAATTCAATATAATCCAGTTGTAGCTTGGCTGCTAAAGCTTTGGCAAAGGTTGATTTGCCACTCGCTGAGGTACCAATCACATTGATATAACGCACAAACGCTAGACCAAAGGTTAATTAATCGGTTTTAAGGCAATTTTTATCTGCTGTGGGCTATTCGGATCAATAGTATGGGTGACTGATGCCACTTCAGCTTCAATGATGTCGTCATCTTGCTGAATTTTTAAATATTCGCCCTCACGTGGTAAAACGCTTAATTCAACCACAAGACTACCTTGCTCTAAACCTGTAATTTCAACTTGCATGTTTTTATTCCTGTATTTTTGTTTTTTTCTACTATAAACCGATTTAGAGCTTGATCTAGCACAAATATGTAAACAAAAAAAAGACCGCTAAAAGCGGTCTTTTTCTTAAGTCATAAAGACTTATGCAGCCAATGCATCTTTAGCTTTAGAAGCTAAAGCAGCAAACGCAACTGCGTCATGCATAGCGATGTCAGCAAGTACACGACGGTCGATAATCACTTGAGCTTTTTTCAAGCCAGCGATCATACGGCTGTACGATAAACCATTTTGACGAGCACCAGCATTGATACGCGCAATCCATAAAGCACGGAATTGACGTTTCTTTTGACGGCGGTCACGGTAAGCATATTGACCAGCTTTGATTACCGCTTGGAACGCTACGCGGTAAACGCGTGAACGAGCACCATAGTAACCTTTAGCGCGAGCAAGAATTTTTTTGTGACGGCGATGAGCCTGTACACCACGTTTTACACGAGCCATTTATAATCTCCTTAGATGTACGGGCACATAGCGCGAACTGCTGCAACGTCACTTACGTGAACCATTACACAGCCGCGTAATTGACGAATACGCTTAGCAGATTTTTTGGTCAAAATGTGGCGTTTGAACGCTTGTTTACGCTTAAAACCGTTTGCAGTCGCTTTGAAGCGTTTAGCTGCACCACGGCGAGTTTTCATCTTAGGCATAACAACCTCTTTTGAACACCTGTTCGGCTCGTTTGCACCATTGCAAAACGACCTGCAGGTAAGGGAGCCGATATTCTAAAGCATCTTTGTCTAAAACAAAAGCATCCTTGCTCAATATAAACTGATCTTTTTACTTGCGAGCGCATCGGTTTTTGGAAATACTTGAGCGCATTATTTTTGTCCTTTTATTAAAATATTGGTTATGAAAGCAATTCTCGCTTTAGCTGTTTTAAGTATTCCTCTGAGCTTAGCGCATAGTGCTGAGCTAAAAACCCAACAATTAACTCCACAAAAGAGTGCAGCCCTGCCCGCGCACCTCACCACACGGATTAATTGGAGTCAATTTCCCAAACCAAACTATCAAAACTAAGATTTAAATGGACAAGATCGCAGTGCGATTTTACGTATTTATGCCGATGAAACAGGCCAAGTCACCAAAGCCCAAGTTCAAGAAAGCACAGGAATTAAAAAGCTAGATGAGGTCTTAATTAAAGCGGTGTATGCAGCTCAAGTAAAGCCACATCAAATCAAAGATGTCACTTTACCTATTATTGGTTACCAAGTCTTTAATTTAAATTATCAACAAGATGGTTCTGAAGTTTGCCAATATCAATTTAATTCTAAAGCCTGGCAAGATCAGCAAAAGACTGGCTTTCGCTATATGATACAGCCGCAATTAGCACTTAACGAAAATGAACTCAATGCACATGACCGCAGCATTAAGTTTAAGCTTAAGGTCAACAACAAGGGGCAAGTTAAAAAAGTCAAAATTACCCAAGGTTCAGGTGTTTATGCAGTCGATCAAAAGCTTAAAGCCGCTGTACAATCTGCACAAGTCAAAGTAGCACGCAAATATTGGCTGTATAAACCCAATACTTTAAAAGATGAAATTACTTTTAAATTGAATGCTTGCGATTAAGATTAAATATTACCACGCTAAAAAAGCCAGATAAATAAACACATAACGTCCGATTTTTGCCACACTCACCAAGAGTAAAAATCGGATGATGTTTTCCTTCATTAAACCCGCAATTAAGGTAATTGGATCACCAATGATCGGTGTCCAACTGAGCAGCAATGACCAAAAGCCATAACGCTGATAGATTTTTTGGGCTTTTAGCAGCTTTTGATCTGAAACTGGAAACCATTTTTTATTTTTGTATTGTTCGGCTTTAACACCAAGCCACCAATTGACACAGCTGCCTAAAATATTACCAATACTTGCCACGCTAATCAGTAAAATCGGAGCATAACTGGTTTGAGCAAATAAAGTCAGTAAGACTGCTTCTGATTGCAGTGGTAATAAGGTCGCTGCACCAAAGGCACTGACAAATAATAACAATAAAGCCAAATTACAAGCCTAAACGCTTTTTAGTCAGACTATATTCAAGGCTTGACCAAATACACATTAAAATCAGCACCGCAATACGTGCCCATGTATAAAGCTGTGCAATCGGCTGAATCGCCTCACGTAATATCCCTTGATCTTTGGTCGCAAGGCTTTCGGCAATTTTTTGCACATGCACCGCTTCTGCCACAAACAGCAATAAGCACAAAGCAATACCAAAAATAATACTTAAATAGATCCGTGCGTTGTTTTCAATAATACGGGTAAGATTTAAGAAAAACTGCTGCATTGATCAAGACCATTCAAAAAAAATCCTGCGCATAGTAGCAGATTTAGGCGCTGACCTGAATGCTCAAGGCGCGTTGTACAGCTGGCCGCGCAGTTAAGCGTGTGACATAGTCTTGCACATACGGATAATCTGCTAAATCAATCTGCTGCCATTCATGCCGTAAAATCCAAGGCAAAATTGCCATATCCGCAATCGAATACTCACCTGCCACATATTTTCGCCCAGTCAGCTGTGTATTTAACACTTGATATAGACGTTTGGTTTCATTGACATAGCGCTCAGTCGCATAGGCAATTCGTTCTGGTGCAAAACGGCTAAAATGATGATTCTGACCCAGCATCGGGCCAAAACCGCCCATTTGCCACATGAGCCATTGCTCGACTTCTACGCGCTCGACTTCATCAGTTGGATAAAATAAACCCGTTTTACGGCCTAAATATTGCAAAATCGCGCCCGATTCAAAAATCGAAATCGGCTCACCGCGCGGCCCATGCTGATCAACAATGGCAGGGATTTTATTATTGGGTGAAATCTTTAAAAATTCAGGCTGAAATTGCGCATCTTTTAAAATATTGATGGGGAAAATTTGGTAGTCCAAACCCATTTCTTCTAAAGCAATACTAATTTTATGGCCGTTGGGTGTACCCCAATAATATAAATCAATCATTAGCCTGTGAAACTCCATCTCTATGTAGAACGACTTTTTTTATAGCATGCTTTTGCTTACAAAGCCGTCAACAAATTGTGTAAAACACTGCAAAAAATTGCTGAAGTAAAACTTGAAATTTTTTAGCGCATACCGATATAAAAATTACGCAAACGATCTGTGATGATGTTAAGCGTCAGGTTGTGAATTTCTATTACAGCCACTTATTTATATGACTTTGCTAACCTTAGGAGGTTTTATCAATGAGTAACATGACTCTAAGCCCATTATTCCGTCGTGGTATTGGCTTTGACCGTCTAAACGATTTCTTTGACTATGCAATGCAAAGCGATACCCCCAATTATCCACCGTATAATATCGAAAAACGCGGTGATAATACCTATCGTATTGTGGTGGCAGCGGCTGGTTTTGCCCAAGATGAACTTGCGATTCATCTTGAAAACCGTGTTTTAAGCATTAGTGCACAGCCACAAGCTCAAGACAATGAGCAAGTTGAATTTTTGCATAAAGGCATTGCACGCCGCGCCTTTAAACTGTCATTGCGTTTAGATGAGTATATTGAGGTGCAACAGGCGGACTATCAAAATGGACTTTTAGCCATTGATCTGCAACGTATTATTCCTGAAGAAAAACTTCCGCGCCAAATTCCAATTGGTCGTAAACTCGAACAGATTGAGAATGTAACGGCAGAAGTCATTTCAGAATAAGGCATAAAAAAAGCGCTGCAATTGCAGCGCTTTTTTCTCATGAGTGCTTACTTTTTCTTTTTAGGACCAAGTAGCATACCCATTTGACGGCCTTCCATTTTTGGCGCTTGTTCAACAACACCATATTCAACTACGTCAGCTTCAACTTTTTGTAGTTGCGCAAGACCCAATTGTTGGTGTGCCATTTCACGACCACGGAAGCGTAAAGTGATTTTCACCTTGTTGCCTTCTTCAAGGAACTTGATGATTGCACGTAATTTTACGTTGTAATCACCAACATCAGTACCAGGGCGGAGTTTGATTTCTTTCACCTGTACTTGATGTTGTTTTTTCTTCGCTTCTTTCTGCTTTTGTTTGAGATCAAACAAATGCTTGTTAAAGTCCATGATTTTACAAACAGGTGGCTCAGCATTGGCTACGATCTCAACCAAGTCAAGATCTACAGCTTCTGCAGCACGTACTGCATCAGCTAAGCTTACAATACCTTTTTGCTCACCATTTTCGTCTACAAGACGAACTTCTTTAGCACGAATTTCATCATTCAAAGCAGGACGGTTTGATTTACCGCCCTGTTGATTACGGTCAGGCTGTTTAATCGCTTTTACTCCACAATGTACCGGCCGCGTTCGGCAACGGCTACTTTCACTAAGTCAACGAAAGCATCGATTGACATAGTACCCAAATTTTTCCCTGAACGGGTACGTACGTTAACAGTACCTTCCTCAACTTCACGGTCACCTAGAACCAGTAAGTAAGGGATACGTTCTAAAGTACGTTCACGAATCTTAAAGCCGATTTTCTCATTTCTCAAGTCTGAAATCGCGCGGATACCGCTTTCTTTAAGTTTTGCGACGACTGACTCACATGCCTCGGCTTGTGAATCTGTAATATTCATCACACATGCTTGAATTGGCGCTAACCATGGTGGCATAAAGCCTGCATAGTGTTCAATTAAGATACCAATGAAGCGTTCGAAACTTCCTAAGATCGCACGGTGCAACATCACCGGTTGGTCACGGTCGTTATCTTCTGTGACATAAGAGGCATCTAAACGCTCTGGTAAGTTAAAGTCACATTGAATCGTACCACATTGCCATACACGGCCTAAGCAGTCTTTTAATGAGAATTCAATTTTCGGACCGTAGAACGCGCCTTCACCCGGTTGTAATTCCCATTCAAGACCTGCTGCATCTAAAGCATCTGCCAAAGATTTTTCAGCCATGTCCCAAAGTGCATCATCACCCACACGTTTTTCTGGACGTGTAGAGAGCTTCATTTGTACGTCTTCAAAGCCGAAGTCTTTGTACACATCTAAGGTCAATTTAATGAAGTTTGCCACTTCTTGACCAATTTGTTCTTTGGTACAGAAGATATGCGCGTCATCTTGGGTAAAGCCACGTACACGCATAATCCCATGTAATGAACCTGATGGTTCGTTACGGTGACAAGAACCAAACTCAGCTAGACGTACTGGCAAATCACGGTACGATTTTAAACCTTGGTTGAACACTTGTACGTGACAAGGACAGTTCATTGGTTTAACCGCGTAGTTACGGTTTTCAGAATGGGTGGTAAACATGTTGTCTGCATAGTTTGCAGCATGGCCTGATTTTTCCCATAACGTGAAGTCAACCACTTGCGGTGTGCGAATTTCTTCATAACCGTTGTCTTGTTGCACTTTACGCATGTATTGTTCAAGCACTTGGTAAATGGTCCAACCATTTGGATGCCAGAATACCATACCTGGTGCTTCTTCTTGCATATGGAACAAATCAAGCGCTTTACCAATTTTACGGTGATCGCGCTTTTCTGCTTCTTCAATACGTTTTACATACGCTGCAAGCTGTTTCTTGTCTGCCCACGCGGTACCGTAAATACGTTGAAGCTGTTCGTTTTTCGCATCACCACGCCAGTAAGCGCCCGACATTTTGGTTAGTTTGAATGCTTTTAAGAATTTAGTGTTAGGTACGTGCGGACCACGGCACATATCTAAATAATCTTGATGGTAGTACAAGCCCATTTGTGTCTCGTTGGGCATGTCTTCGATCAAACGTAATTTATAGTCTTCGCCACGTTTGGTGAATTCTGCAATGACTTCATCACGCGGCGTCATTTTTTTAATCACGTCGTAATCTTGATCGATAAGCTTTTTCATACGCTCTTCGATTAAGGCCATATCATCTGGGGTAAATGGCTTTTCACTGAAGATATCGTAGTAAAAACCATCTTCAATGACCGGACCAATCACCATTTTTGCTTCTGGGAACAATTGCTTAACCGCGTGACCCACTAAGTGCGCGCAAGAGTGACGGATGATATGCACACCATCTTCGTCTTTAGGCGTGATGATTTGTAAGGTTGCGTCTTCAGTGATTAAGTCAGATGCATCAACCAGCTGACCGTTCACACGGCCTGCAACTGTATTTTTTGCAAGACCCGGACCGATGCTCAGCGCAACATCCATCACAGATACGGCTTGATCAAATTGTTTTTGATCGCCATTTGGCAAAGTGATAATTGGCATAAAAAATCCTTAAGGAGTGATGCCCCGTACAATAGAGCATATCACCGCGAGATTATGATCGAGGGAAACCCTCAAAAGATAAAAACGGTGGATAAATAAAAATCGTGTAAAATTTTACACGGCTTCGCACTTTTAATAAACCGTTAAATCAGTATCAATGCGCGCCAATTGCTGATTCTGCCTTACATATTTAATTACATCTGCCGGCTGTTTTTGCTTACAAAACTGATTATGTTGGTCAAGAACCTTTTTATTCGGGTTTATTTTTTCACATATCAAAACAAAAAGACCCCATCCTATTTAATTTAATTTAGGCAGGTCATTATGCAAAAACAATCCTTACTTTGTTGGTCTTCCCTTGCTGTTTTAACACCCACCTATGCTTTGGCTGCCAATGTGGATTTGGTGGTACTACGTTTACCCGATGATGATCCTGAACAGGTCATTGTGATGTATGGTCGTTGTCAGCATCGTGGTGCTTTAATGTCTGATGCGCATATTCAAGGCAATAAGATTGTCTGTGGCCTACATGGCTCGCACTACGTGTATAAAACTGGCATTAACCCACGTTATTTAAATAAAAACTTACAAAAATTTAAGGCATGGATTGAAAACGATCAGGTCATGGTCGATGTTGAAGAAATTGCTGCATGGGAACAGCGTAATCCACAGCAGTTTAACCGTGAACGTTACCAAGGTTTATATGCTGACTCACAAGCAGCACCTGAAGAACCGCATAACCGTTTTATTTTAGATTTGGCCCGTCATGGCTTAAAAAATTACGGTCATCATGGACCAACTGCTGCCATGGGCGTGGCTTTTGACAAGCTGCCAAAATGGGAAGATATTCAACTGGTCACAGCCCAGCTTTGGAAAGTACCCTTGTTGGATGATGCTCCTGTTAAAACTCAAGTGGTGATTGGCCCCAATGCCAAAAAACCTGTGCTTCTTGATATTCCTTTATTTGTTTCAGATATGAGCTTTGGCGCTTTATCACAAGAGGCCAAAACGGCTTTGGCCATCGGTGCTGAGATAGCAGGTACAGGCATCTGCTCAGGTGAAGGTGGCATGTTAGAAGATGAACAAGCCGCTAACTCACGCTACTTCTATGAATTGGCTTCAGGTCGCTTTGGTTATGACATCGAGAAAGTGAAAAAATGCCAAGCCTTCCATTTCAAAGGTGGTCAAGCCGCCAAAACCGGCACAGGTGGGCACTTACCGGGGCATAAAGTGGTCGGTAAAATTGCCGAAGTGCGTGGCTTAACAGCAGGTCAAGCTGCGATTTCCCCTGCAACCTTCCCAGATTGGAGTGAACTGTCGCAGTATAAAGAGTTTGCAGCTTATATACGTGAAGAAACGGGTGGCATTCCGATTGGCTTTAAACTCTCCGCTCAGCATATCGAAAAAGATATTGATGCCGCGCTTGCCATTGGCGTGGACTATATTATTTTAGATGGTCGTGGCGGTGGTACAGGCGCAGCTCCAACCTTGTTCCGTGATAATATTTCAGTCCCAACCATTCCAGCGCTGGCACGTGCACGGCGCCATTTAGACCGTTTAGGTCGTCGTGATGTCAGTTTAGTCATTACAGGTGGTTTACGTGTCCCTGCCGACTTTATTAAGGCTTTAGCACTGGGTGCAGATGCGATTGCCATTGCCAACTCTGCTATGCAAGCGATTGGCTGCTTAGGCATGCGCGCTTGTCAAAGCAATGACTGTCCTGTAGGTATTGCGACACAGCAAGAGCATTTACGTCAACGCCTTGAAATTGAAAAGTCAGCACAACAGTTGGCCAATTTTTTACATGCCTCAGTAGAACTGATGCAAGTGATGGCACGTGCTTGTGGTCATCATCATTTAAATCAATTTAGCTTGGCAGATTTAAGTACATTTAAACACGAGATCAGTGCGTTAACAGGCATTGAATATGGCGGTATACGATAAAAAAGCGGCCAAAGCCGCTTTTTTTAATTATCTGAAATCAGCGCCACTTGCTGAATATAGTTAAATAATTTTAACTTTGAAGCCGCAAGTTCTTCTGCAGAGACTTGTTTTGCCATATCACGATGAATACGCAAAATATGCTGACGGATTGGATGATGCTCCGCCGCATTATGGGCTTTCATAAACTCTTTAATCACCGGTTCGCCTTGGTTAATCATACGATCAACCCAGCGCTGTAATTGCGCAGTTTTCTTAGCACCTTGTTGCGGGGTTAAATAAGACAAAATCATGCTTTCATCTTCATTACGCAACAATTTACCAATACGTAAAAACTGACGACGACGTGCCTCGCCTGAAGTAATCGCACGTACGTCTAGCAGTGCGTCAATTAAGCGTTCTTCAACTGGGAGGTTATTGATCTGCTTAACATTAAGCTGTGCAAGCTGCTCACCTAAAGCGGCCATACGTTGTACGGCTTTTTTCTGTTCGGTTTTACTTGCACGTCCTTCCAAAGACTCAAAGTCGTCTTCGGTAAAACGGGATGGTCGACGTGCCACGATTAATCTGCCTCGTAAAATTTTGCTGCAAACAGTGCTTGAATTTCAGATAAAGCTTTTTCTTCATCTGCACCTTCAATCACTAAGCGTAAAGTTGTGCCCTTGCCCGCACCAAGCATCAGCAAAGACATAATATTTTTTGCATCTACTAATTTATCACCTTTGCCAATTTGAATCGACGAACGAAATTTGGTGGTGACTTCAATCAGCTTACCAGATGCACGCGCATGTAAACCTAGTTTATTAATTACGTCAACAGTTGTGTCGATCATGACCAGTGCTTCATTTCTCGGTGGAGGACTTGAATAGACCATTTTGCCTCAAGGGCTTGCCTTAGTCTATCTACTATATATACAGAACGGTGTTGACCACCGGTACAACCAATGGATACGGTCATATAATGGCGATGCCCTTCTGCAAAGGTGGGCAACCACTTTTCTAAAAACTGATAAATATCATTAAACATCTCATGTACTTGATCACTTTGTACTAAAAAATCTTGTACCGGTTGATCAAGTCCTGAGTATTGACGTAATTCTAAATCCCAATGCGGATTGGGTAAATGGCGTACGTCAAAAACATAGTCGGCATCCAATGGAATACCATGTTTATAGCCAAAGGATTGTAAAATTAAAACCAAGCGTTCGTTTTGTCCAAGTTTAGACAACAATACATGCTTTAAATCATGGACGCTTTTATCTGTGGTATCAATGCTCACCGTGGCGCGCATTTGGATAGGAAGAAGAAGATTTTTTTCCTCTTGAATACAAAGACTTAAACTTTGGAAGCGGTTGGATAAAGGGTGCGGACGCCGTGAAGCACTAAAACGGGCAAACAGTTCTTTGTCTTGCGTGCTTAAAAAGATGACTTCCACTTCACCATGTTGTTGCAACAAAGCGAACACATCATCAAATTCTTGCAAGTCAGCACGGGTGCTACGTACATCCACACCCAATGCTAACAGTTCAAGATTATTTTCATAATCGAGTTTTGCGACAATTTCAGGTAACAGTGCCAAAGGCAAATTATCAATACAGTAATAGCCCAAATCCTCCAATACCTGTAAGGCAGATGATTTACCTGAGCCTGATTGTCCTGTAACGATTAAAATCCGTTTCATGGCAATGTTCCCTTTAAAATTAAGCGCTATGTTTAACCTGTAAATTATCGATTAAACGAGTTTCACCTAATTTTGCCGCAACAAACAATACAATATCTTGTTCAAATTGTTCGATTTTGTGAAGTTCAGGCGTACGTGCTTCAACATAATCCACAATAAAACCGGCATCAGTTAAAGTTTGAGCTAGAACCTCTAACACTTGAGCCAAAGCCACACCTTCATGGAGCTGACTTTGGGCTGCTTTTAAGCTCTGATAGATGGTTGGGGCAATCGCGCGGTGTTCTGGACTTAAATACCCATTACGCGAACTTAAGGCTAAACCATCTTCTGCACGAGCAATCGGCACCCCAATGACTTCAAGCGGAATATTTAAATCACGCACAAACTGACGAATCACTGCCAACTGTTGGTAATCTTTTTCACCAAAGAATGCATATTTTGGCTGTACCATATTAAACAATTTGGTCACCACAACCGCCACGCCATCAAAATGCCCTGGACGTTGTAAACCGCATAGATCTTCTGTAATGCCAGCGACTGAAATATTGGTCAAACGCGGCTGAGTACCATACATTTGTTCAACAGTTGGCGCAAAGACAATGTCACAGCCCACTTCAGCCAATAAACGCTGATCTTGCTCGAGCGTACGCGGATAGCTGTCAAAATCTTCATTAGGTCCAAATTGAATAGGATTCACAAAGATACTTACGACCACCACGTCACATAATTTTTTCGCTTCACGAACGAGGTTTAAGTGACCTTGATGTAGGTTACCCATCGTTGGTACAAAGCCAATGATTTTGCGTGCTGCACGTGCTGGGCTTAATGATGCGCTTAAACCCTGAATTGTGGTTTCTGTTTTCATTGTTTACAGTTCTACCTGAAAGGTTTGTTCTTTCGCTGGGAAAGATCCGTCTAATACTGCAGCATGATAGGCTTTAAAAGCATCTAAAATGGCAGTTTCCCCTGCTTGCTCTTTCATAAAGTTACGTACAAATTTTGCCACGCGACCAAATGTTAAACCAAGCATGTCTTGTACAACCAAAACTTGTCCGTCTGTGGCATTGCCCGCGCCAATTCCAATTACAGGGGTATTTGGGAATAATTGGCTAATTTCTTGCCCCAACTGTGCCGGTACACATTCAAGTAATAAAACTGCAGCACCTGCCTCAACCACCGCTTTACAATCTGCAATCAGTTGATCAGCAGCTTCACGGGTACGCGCTTGTAACTTATAACCACCTAACACATGCACTGATTGTGGGGTTAAACCCAAATGTACACATACCGGAATACCATTACGGGTTAAAACTTCAACGGTTTCAGAAAGCCAAGCACCGCCTTCCATTTTGACCATTTGCGCGCCTGCTTGCATCACGGTACGTGAGTTTTGCAAAGCATCATTTAAAGTGGCATAGCTCATAAATGGCAAGTCAGTCATAATGAATGCATGACTGTTACCGCGGCGTACCGCAGCTGTATGATAGGCCATATCGTCTACGGTCACAGGTAAAGTCGAATCACGCCCTTGAATCGACATGCCCAACGAATCACCAATCAAAATACTATCGATTTGGGCAATTTCCATGGCTTTGGCCATGCTGGCGTCATAACAAGTAAGACATGAAAATTTACGTGCTTCAGCTTTGAACTTACGCAAATCGCTTAGACTGATCATGTAGCTATTCCTCTATGGAAGTAAAAAGGACTTCCCTCAAAAAATCTTAAAGTTGAGCCCAGTTATGCTCTGCACACACAGTTAAGGTGGCATGTTGAACTCGGCTTAAATGTTGTAGTGTTTGACCGTGAACTTGTAAAAATGGGTCAAGATCTAACAGCGGCAATAAAACAAATTCACGCTCAAGTACACCCACATGCGGCACAGTTAAACGTTCATGTTGAATCTGCTCATCGCCATAAAGTAACAAGTCCAGATCTAAAGTCCGCTCACCCCAATGGCGTAAACGTACTCGACCCGCTTCTTGTTCAAAGCGTTGTAATTGATCTAATAAATCTAAAGGTGCAAGATCAGTAGTCAGTTGTACCACTGCATTCAAATAATCCGGTTGATCTTGCGGTCCCATCGGTGGACTTTGATACAGCTTTGAGGTTTTAACATTACCCAAGCTGGATAACTTGGCTACTGCTTCAGCTAAAATCTCGCGTGAATCCCCTAGGTTACTGCCTAAGCCAATATAAGTGACAATCATTGCGTTGGTCCAAAAATCACTTGGCTTAAATCACGCTGTACGCGTTTACGCTTTAAAATTGGATGATCTGAACCAATGCTACCGTCGGTTGAACCTGACGCCACAGAACGTTCCACTTTGGCTTGTACTTCTTGTTTGGCCTTACGCTGACGACGGCTACGTGATTCAGGCTCTTGTACCAATGGCTCAAGTTCTTGTAGTTGAACTTTAGCCACCACCTCTTCTTGACCCTTGCTACGACGGCTTTTGGCACGCTGACGGTTATATTGACTGATGGCACGTTCTTTTTGGTCACCGCTCATCACTTGATAAGCATCCCACCATTCGCCCATCCCTTGCGTGCTATGATCACCTGATTTTTCACGTAACAATAGGAAGTCAAAACCAGCACGGAAACGTGCATGCCCCGATAAGGCCTCAATTTGCTGTGGCTTTGGATTGAGTAAGCGGGTTTGCATTTCCCATACTTCACGAATAAAGGTTTCAGCAAAACGCGGAATAACCGTACGCGTGCTTTGACGTTTGAGCACGTCTAGACCTGCTTGCGCGCGTGCTTCTGCGGCAACAACACCTTTATGCTGATAAAAATCACAGCGCTCTTGGAATTGCTCCCACAGCAATACAGCATAGAAAAAGGCAGGATTGATGGTTTTACCGATTGAAATCCGTTGATCAGTATTCTTTGCCGCACGTTCAATAAATGGGCTAATACGCGGTTTAATATCAGCAAATAATTGTTGCCAAATACCAAATTCGATCAGCATAGGCATCACTCGATTTAAGTGGCCCATAGTAAATAATTTTTGTGATTCATCGTATAAACGATGCGGTGACACATCACGTAATAATTGTGTTAATTCTGGTGTAAAGACATCCAAAATTTCAGGCGCAATATTAAAGTTTAATTTGGCGGCAAAACGTAGTGTACGCAGCATACGCACAGGATCTTCTTCAAAACGCGTTTGCGGATCGCCCAGTAGACGTAAAGTTTTATGTTTAATATCGTCGACCGCATTACAAAAGTCTAAGACAATGCCTTTACGCGGTTGGTAGTACATCGCGTTAATTGAAAAGTCACGGCGCGCAAAATCTTGCTCAATCGTACCCCAATTGTTGTCACGTAAAATCATGCCTTGAGCAGAGGTGACCGCTTTTTTAGGTGGCGCACGGAAAGTCGCGACCTCAACTAGCTCACGACCAGAATAGACATGAGCCAACTCAAAACGACGACCGATAATTCGGCAACGACGACCGAATACTTCTTTAACTTGGCTTGGGGTCGCATTAGTGACAGCGTCAAAATCCTTTGGATTAAGACCAAGCATTAAGTCACGAACACCACCGCCCACAATATAGGCCTCATAACCCGCTTTAGTTAAAGCATCGATGACATCTAAAATATAAGAAGGTAATTGTGCGGTAGATAAACCGCATTTTGACGCGCGCAAGGTTTGCAAAAGACGCTGTCTCCTACGTCTGAACGTAATGTATTAAGATGTCGCTAATCATATCGCTTACACCATCAAAGGGCAATTTGATAATCGAACAGAAATTATCGAAGCGGGCCTAGATCAGCATTTTTTTTGCAAATTCTGTTATAAAGCCAAGCGTGCACGATTTTTCTCCAATAATTTTGGCCCAATGCCTTTGACATTTTGTAAATCATTGACGTTTTTAAAGCGCCCATTTTGCTCACGATATTGAATAATCGCTTCGGCTTTTTTCTGACCCACGCCAGAGAGTTGCTGTAACTCTGTAACGGAAGCACTATTGATGTTGACCTTAGGTCCAGTGGCGCCCGATTGAGATAAACTCGGTTTTGATAAATAATAATTCGGATCTTGGCCAGCTTTTTGCGCTTTTAAACGTGCATCAATGGCCTGTTGCTGCGCTTGCCATTTGGCATAGTCTTGATCAAATTTTTGATTGGCGTGTGCTACAGCAGCAACACACAATACCATCAGCATGCAAATGATTCGCATCATTTATCTCCTTTGCTGCTTGGCTGCCTCCCATAATTGATCCATTTCTTCTAAGCTCATGTCGTCTATGCTTTTGCCTTGTAGTTCAGCGTGTTGTTCAATATAGGCAAAACGTGTGCGGAACTTATGGATAGTGCCAAGTAATGCAGTTTCACTTGATACTCCTAGTTTACGCCCAACATTGACCAGTGAGAATAAACAATCGCCAAACTCATCCTGAATTTCATCGGAATTTTGGTTGAGCATGGCTTGCTTTAGCTCACCGAGTTCTTCCTCTAATTTGTCATAAGCGTCTTGCACATTGGCAAAATCAAAACCAATTTTTGCAGCATTTTTTTGAATATATTCAGCTTGTTGTAAACTTGGGCCAGGTTTAATTTCATCTAAACGCGCGTGCAGCTTGCCTTGTTTTTCTTGGGCTTTAATTTGCTGCCATAACTCAGAGACTTGCGCAGGGCTCAGCTGCTCAAATTGTTCTGCCTCAAAAACATGCGGATGACGACGAATCAACTTTTGGCTAATGGCATTGACTACATCATTAAAATCAAAGGCACCTTGTTCACTATACATTTGCGCTTGAAACACCACTTGTAACAATAAATCGCCCAGTTCATCGCGGATGTCATCGAGCTGACCACTGCGCACAGCATCTTCGACCTCATAGGCTTCTTCAATGGCGTAACGGGTCAGGCTAAGTGGCGTTTGCTCACGATCCCAAGGGCATTTTTCGCGTAATTCACGCATAATCTCTAACAGTTGTTGCATCAAAATGTACTCATCTATTTTGTGTTTATTGTAAAGAAAAAACCCAGTCATCTAGACTGGGCTTAAGCTCAAGCAAAAGAAAAACTTAGCGTTTAAATTTCTTCTCAGCTTTCTTAAATTTCTGTACATAACGACGTTTACGCGCAGCAGCACGCTCGTCCATTTGTGACTTACGACCTTCAAATGGGTTTTCTGAGGTTTTAAATTCAATTTTTACTGGCGTACCTTCAAGTTTATACACTTTACGGAACACGTTTTCTAAATAACGACGATAATCCGCAGGCGTTTTATCTACCTTGTTACCATGAATCACAATCGTTGGTGGGTTTTGACCGCCAATATGCGCATAACGCATTTTAATACGACGACCTTGAACCATACCCGGTTGGTGTGCTTCGGTGGCATCTTGCAAAATTTGTGTAATTTTGGCAGGAGAAACTTTTAAGCGTGATGAATCATAAGCACGGTGAATTGAAGGATAAAGATCACCTACACCTGTACCATGCAGTGCAGAAATTAAATGCACTTTGGCCCATGGAATAAAGTCAAAGCGACGCTCCACGTCCAATTTACATTGTTTACGATCATATTCAGACATGTTGTCCCATTTGTTGATCGCAATCACCATGGCACGACCTGCTTCTAGGGCATAACCAATTAAGTGTAAATCCTGCTCTACAATACCGTCACGCGCATCAATCACCACCACAATCACATTGGCATCTTTAATTGCTTGTAAAGTTTTCACAATCGAGAACTTCTCGATCATTTCGTCGACTTTACCTTTACGACGTACACCCGCAGTATCAATTAAAGTATATTTACGGCCATCACGTTCAAATGGAATATAGACAGAGTCACGCGTTGTACCCGGTTGGTCAAATGCCACTACACGCTCTTCACCCAGTAGACGGTTCACCAATGTTGATTTACCCACATTTGGACGACCAATAATGGCTAAACGTAAACCGGTGTCTTTATCGTGATCTTCTGGATTTTCGTCTTCAGGTACATCTTGTAACACATCTTCAAGCATTTGCTGTACGCCGCGGCCGTGGCTGGCTGCCACTTGCATCGGTTCGCCCATACCCAACTTATAGAATTCAACCAAAGCCGCTTCAGCGTGTACGCCATCGACTTTGTTGGCCACAAGATAAACTTTTTTACCTAAAGTACGTAATTCACGGGCAATTTGCTCATCAGATGCAAGTAAGCCTGCGCGCGCATCAACCACAAAGATAATGATGTCTGCTTCGTTAATGGCAGTTTTAGATTGCTCTGCCATGTATGAGTCAATACCGCCTTCACTCTCACCAATACCGCCGGTATCTACCACGATGAAAGATTTATTTTGGTAAGTTGCATCACCATATTTACGGTCACGTGTCAGACCTGCGAAGTCTGCCACCAATGCGTCACGGCTCTTGGTAATCTGGTTGAACAGCGTTGATTTTCCGACGTTCGGACGACCAATGAGCGCAATTACGGGTTTCATAGATTAACCTTATAGTTAAGATCAGCCAGTACAAGTGGCCTGAACATCAGAAACAATGGGAAGAAAAATGAGTCAAAGACTAAATAAAACACGGGGGCATTGCGATGTATGTCCCCGTGTAAAAAATACGATTGTGCTTAGTTTACCACAAGCGTGCAAAAAATTAACGATTCTGCCAAATGCTATATGTGCCCTTTTGACTAGAAACATAAAGTTGTTGGTCAATTGTGCGCAATGAACGCACTTCACCTGAAGTTTTAGCACGCCCAACCAAGTTGCCTGTGTTTGGGTCAATTAAATGCAACACACCATCTAAATCACCCACAACCAACTGATTGCCCAGTACAGCAGGGTTACTTAAATGACGGTTAAGTAACTGTTCATTCTGCCAAAGCTGCTGACCTGTCGTAATGTCATGCGCGGTGATTTTACCTGTACTTTGAGTCACAAAAACTTTGTTATCAAATATAACAGGGCTACGTAGACTGGATGCGTCTTCGCTCCAAATCACACGCTGTGAGGCCAAATCTAATGCGGTCACTTGACCTTGGTAACTGGTGCTAATTAAATAGCGACCCGCAACCACAGGTTCACCATCAATATCATTAAGACGCTGAATATCAGAACGACCATCATTGACCGATACACGGCGCTGCATGTGTGGAATACCTGTTACAGTATCAATTACATAAACATAACTATTGGCCCAAGCGACCAATACAGTACGCGGATCTACAGCGACAGGTGCTGCTGTGCCACGCATGCTAAAGTCAACTTTAGGTAAATTATAGGTCCAAATTTGCTGACCTGTGACCACATCATGCGCAAAGACCGTGCCATCATTGGCAAGAGTAATCACTCGCCCGGCTTGAATTAAAGATGGAGCTAGCACTGCACTGGTCAGTTGGCTTTGCCATTTTTGAGCACCTGTAGCCTGATCTAGCGCAAACAGTTGGCCTTTTTTATTGGCCACCACCACAATCCCTTCGCCTACTGCGGTACCTGCACTAATGCCGGCTTTTGACACACTGCTTTGCCACACACGTTGCTTGCCTTGATAAGCACTGATTTCGCCTTTAGGATCAGCAGCAAATACCAGTCCATCAGCCACTCCGAGCTGTAAACGCAATGGGTCAACTTTATCAGTTGCTGCCACGCTATAGCTTGCCACAGGTGCAATACTTTGCGATGCAGAAATCTTAGGTAATGGATTGGGTTTTATTTGTTCTACTTTGACTGCTTTACTCGAACAGCCTACAAGTGCAAGGCTTAGAACGGTAAAAGCCAAAGGAATTTTATAATTCATTTTCATTAAGACTCATCCATTTGTGTCTCTAAAACTGGGCGTTCGATTTCTGGATCATCTACTAAAACGCCGACGCTTTCGAGTTTAATTTGTAAAATTTGGCGTTCTTGTTTACGTTCTAACAACGCATCCCATGCGCTCATATAGGCTTTTTTGGCATTGGCAATATCATTTTTGGCCATATACACATCACCCATGGCCTCATCAACTGTAGCTTTAAAGGCAGGCTCTGTGACTGCGCTTAAGCTTTTTAAGGAATCATCATATTTATTTTGTGCCAATTGACTGTATGCCAAACGTAATTTAACCAATTGCGTTAAGCCTTGGTCATCGACTTTTGCGTTTTCAACTTTCTTTAAGGCTTTTTCAGCGGCTGCATAATTGCCTTGATCATAAGCTAATTTTGCCAGCATAAACTGAGTTTGAATGGCCTGAGCCGAATCCGGATATTTTTTTACAATTTCATCTGCAGTTTTGGTCAAGTTATTCCATGCAGTGCTATCAGTTGCATCAATGGTTGCCGCTTGATCCATTAACTGCTGGACTTTGGCAGTTTCCAACTGTGCTTGTGCCAGTTGGTTATTCTGCCAATAGGTCCAACCGAAATAGGCAATCAGCGCAACCAACACCCCAGAAACCACGGCTGAACCGTATTTCTTGGTATTATTTTTTAAGCTATTGAGTTGTTCATCATCACTTAGTGCGCTCATGTGATTACCCTTTTCCTTATATATTATTGTGAAGACAGTTGTTCAAGCATAAATGGTACGATCTGAGTAAAAGCAACGTCACTTTGCTCAGCAGTGGCTAATTTTTTCAGCAACACTTGACCGCTTTCCCATTCACGTTCACCACAAATCAAGGCATAGATCGCCCCTGATTGATCGGCTTTTTTCATCTGTGATTTCATTGAACCTTGCGAACCCACTTTAAGACGAATAGCACTGCCTGCAGCTTCTAATTGATCACGTAGCTGCTCAGCCAATACTAAAGCTTTACCTTGTGCACTAGGCTCTGAAACCAAGAATACTTCACAATCACGTACTGGCTCAGCTTCGCCAACTTGCTCTAGTAGAAGCAATAAACGCTCCATACCCATCGCAAAACCTACCGCAGGCACAGATTGATCTGCTTTACCTTTAAGCTGACCGACTAAGCCGTCATAACGACCACCGGCACAGACTGTACCTTGTGAACCTAAATGTGTGGTGGTCCATTCAAATACACTTTTGTTGTAGTAGTCTAAACCTCGAACCAATTTTTGGTTAATGACAAAGCTCACCCCAGCATCTGTTAAATACTGCTGCAATTGATTGAAATGTGCGAGTGTTTCTTCGCCCATAAAATCATGCAATTTTGGTGCATTTTCTAAAATGCTTTGGGTTTTGGCATCTTTAGAATCTAAAATACGCAGTGGATTGGTGGTCAAGCGGCGCTGAGAATCTTCATCTAAATCTGTTTTGTGTGCTTCTAAGAAATCCACCAATGCTGCACGATAGTTCGCACGTTCATCAGACTCACCTAAAGTATTCAGTTCTAATTGAACTTTATCCGATACGCCCATACGCTTCCACAGACGTGCCGTCATTAAAATCAGTTCAGCATCCATATCTGGCGTTGCCACACCAAAGGTTTCCACACCAAATTGATGGAACTGACGGTAACGGCCTTTTTGCGGCTTTTCATAACGGAACATTGGACCGATATACCACACACGCGGTGTCGCACCACGCAGTAAGTTATGCTCAAGCATAGCACGTACGCAGCCGGCAGTGCCTTCAGGACGTAAGGTCAAAGACTCAGGTGGATTACCTTTATCTAAAAAGGTATACATTTCCTTTTCAACGATATCGGTTGCGTCACCAATGGAACGTTTAAACAAATTGGTTTGTTCAACGATCGGCAAACGGATTTGTTGGTAGCCGTAAGCATCCATCAAGCCAGATAGATGCTGTTCTAGACGTCGCCACGCTGGAGTTTGCGTTGGAAGACAGTCATTAAAACCTTTAATTGCGACGATTGAACTCATGATCTACTCAGGAAAACTTGTACGAATAATTTCTTTAGATTTAGCTTCTTCAAGCTCAGTAACACGTTGACGAACCATGCTTTCGATTTCATCAACTAAGGTGTTGGTATCAATTAAATGGCTCTTTTCACCATTTTTATACACCAATGAACGTGGTGCAGCACCCACAACACCAATATCTGCTTCTTTGGCTTCGCCTGGACCATTGACTTTACAGCCAATGACAGAGACATCCATTGGCGTACGGATATCCTCTAAGCGCTCTTCAAGCTGTTGCATGACTTTAATCACGTTAAATTCTTGACGTGAACAGCTTGGACAAGCAATAAAGTTAATGCCGTTTGAGCGTAGACCGAGTGATTTTAAAATATCAAAACCAATCTTCACTTCTTCTTCAGGTTCAGCCGCCAAAGAAATACGCATGGTGTCACCAATGCCTTCCATAAGCAAACCGCCCAAAGCAATGGCAGATTTGACTGAACCAGTACGGTAAATACCCGCTTCGGTTACACCTAAATGCAGTGGATTATCAATTTGTTGTGATAACAAACGATACGCGTCCATGGTTAAAAATACATTGGACGCTTTGACCGAAATTTTAAATTCTTGGAAATCTAAACGATCTAAAATATCAATATGGCGCATGGCAGATTCAAGCAAGGCTTGGCCTGTGGGTTCGCCGTATTTTTTTTGAATGTCTTTTTCGAGTGAACCCGCATTCACACCAATACGCATTGAAATATCGTTATGACGTGCCGCAGCTACCACTTCACGAATTTTGGCTTCAGAGCCGATATTACCTGGGTTAATACGTAAACAGTCCGCGCCTAGGTCAGCCACTGCTAAAGCAATTTTGTAGTCAAAATGAATGTCAGCCACAAGCGGTACAGAGACTTGCTTGCGGATTTCACCAAAAGCGGCGGCTGCTTCCATAGTCGGCACAGACACGCGCATGATATCCGCACCTGCATCCACGCAGCGCTGAATTTGCGCTACCGTTGCCGCCACATCACAGGTTTCTGTATTGGTCATACTTTGAATACTAATCGGCGCATCACCACCGACATACACCGAACCCACACGAATTTTGCGTGTTGGACGGCGTTGAATTGGATTTACGATCATAAGAATACTCTTAGGCCATTAGCGTGACAAACGGAATTCGGCTTTGCCATTCACAGTGTATGGGCTCAATGAAATATTTTCATTGTTTAAGTTTAATGACACCGCAGTGGCATCATCAAGGCGAATTTGGAATGGTGCTTCACCGCTGACTGTAGTGCTGCTCGCTTGACGGCCTGTTAGCAACACTTTGCCAGTGGCATCTACGATATGCACTGAAGTTGGACGATTAAAACTTAAAGCCAACTGATCGCCTGTGGTGGCCACAGTTGAACCATCCATTGACAACACTTCCACAGCCTCTTCAGCAGGTACAGGCGCTTCTTCATCCGAACGGCTCTTAAGTGCCGCAATTGCTGCCCAAAGTAGCAACAATACCGCCATAGTGATGGCCGCGCGTTTTAACCATTTTTTATTGCGGTCACGATTAGAACCTGGCAATTTACCCATAATTTTAATGGGTGAATTGTTTAGGGCATGATTCGGCAAAAGCCCCGTGTCATTGGCATAAATTTCGTCAAAACGCTGAATAATATTGCTGGCATCTACCTGCAAAAATTTAGCATAGCTACGGTAGTAGCCCTTAATAAAGGTGGCTTCTGGTAGCGCTTTATAATCATCCTGCTCAAGTGCAGTTAAAGTTTTTTCAGGAATATTTAACGCTTTAGCCACATCAGCTAAATCACGTTTTTGATTCATACGAACTTGACGTAAGTACTCACCTGGACGTTGTACATTTCCTAATGCGTTTGGAGCTGTGCTTGAACCAGTCGATTGCGATGAATTAGGATTTATTTCCATACGGCCTCAGTACTGTACTGTAATTGCAGATAACGTTGGTATTCTTGACTATTGGGGAATAAGGCACGCAATTGATTGACCAAGGCATTTTGCCCGAGCTGATCTTGATTGGCACGTGCAATACGTATTCCTAGCCAAAGCGCACGTGAACTTTGATTATGTGAACCCACTCGATGCACAAATTGTTCATACAACTGAGTAGCGCCCGCATATTGTTCGCGTAAATAAAAAATTTCAGCTAACTCTAACATTGAAATTGTTGAATCGCGATTTACTGATAAGGCCTGTTTGAATGTTTTTTCAGCATTCAACACATCGCCTTGCTTTAAGTAAACTCGACCTAAATTTTCCAGTGCTAGGTAGCGCTGCTCATAACCGAGCGCAGCGCCTGCAATTGTCAGCTGTTCAATTGCATCATTATAACGTTCTAGACGATATAAGTAGGTGCCATAATTATTGCGTGCTTGTGAGTTATTTGGATCACTACTAATCGCACGCTTAAAATAACTTTCCGCCTTATCTAAATTGATTTTACTGCCCTCTTGCTGCAGTAAAATACCCATCATCATATTGGCATTACTGTCACGCCAGTCATGCTCTAAGGCCTGATCAAGCGAGCGTTTGGCGGCATCTAAATCACCATTGCGTAAATGTTCAGCCGCCAATTGGGTGCGGACCTGCAACGATTTGGTCGGATCTTTTTTATAAGGGGTGGAAGAGGAAGTGGTTTGACAGCCACTGACTAACAGTGCCGTCGCAACAAAGAACCCTACAGCAAGCTGTTTTACTATTGCCTGTTGCACCAAAGTCTTCCTCCTTATTCAGTTATCCTTGCGAACGCATAATTTCGTTTTGCGCTGCAACTTTCTTTTTCCACTGTTCCGCACGGCGAGTACGGTCAGCCACTTGTCCCACCAATTGACCACATGCCGCATCAATATCATCACCACGAGTCTGACGAATCGTACACACAAAACCAGCATCAGACAAAGTTTTTTGGAAAGAAATAATGCGGTTACGGCTTGAACGACCATATGGCGCGTGTGGGAATGGGTTAAACGGAATTAAATTGATTTTGCTTGGTAAGTCTTTTAGCAATTTAATCATTTGCTGCGCATGTTCAGGTTTGTCATTCACGCCATCCAGCATCACATATTCAATAGTGACGTGTTTACGTGAACTTTCGTTGCCATCTTTGGCGATATAACGCTGACATGCAGCAATCAATTGCTCAAGTGGATATTTCTTGTTGATTGGCACCAACTCATCACGCAGCTCATTATTGGTGGCGTGTAATGAAATAGCTAAAGCCACATCAATATCCTGCGCCAATTGATCAATTTTAGGCACCACACCTGAAGTTGACAGGGTGACACGGCGTTTAGACATGCCATAAGCAAAGTCATCTAACATAATACGCATGGAGTGCAGTACCGCGTCGTAGTTAAGGAGGGGTTCGCCCATACCCATCATCACCACGTTAGTCACAGAACGCTCACGCTCTGCCACTGGTACATCTTCCATATACGAGTAGTTGGCCATCCATAACTGACCAATGATTTCCGCTTGCGATAAGTCACGTTGGAAACCTTGTTTACCCGTTGAGCAGAATGAACAATCCAGTGCACAGCCAACCTGTGATGAAATACATAAGGTTTTACGTAAACCAGTTTTGTCTTCAGCAGGAATCAGGACAGTTTCAACCAATGAACCTGCACCATCCCCAACACGGAACACCCACTTACGCGTGCCGTCTTTCGAATAGTTTTTATGCACCACTTCTGGCGCTTTAATTTCAGCGATTTTTTCTAGTTTTTCACGTAATTTGCCAGAAATATTGGTCATCTCGGCAAAATCAGTCACAAAAAATTGATGAATCCATTTCATGACCTGACCGGCACGAAACTTCTTCTCTCCCATGTCCTCAAAGAATTTTTCCATTTGCGGACGTGACATGCCAAGTAAGTTCACTTTTGCCACCGGTGTATGCGTCTGAACAGACGTAGATTGTTGCTTTTCATCAGAATGTGCAGATGAAGCGACCACTTCAGTACTCATGTGTAATTACCTAGACCATGCTTTCAATAGAGAAGGAGATGTTCAATAAGTGAACAAATTAAATTTCAGGAATAAAAAAACCAGATAAGTATAATAACACTTATCTGGTTTGAATACTGCGTATTAACGAGTACGTGGAGCAATCTCAGTTTGAGCGAAGAAGTAGTTTACTTCACGATCAGCAGATGCTACAGAGTCAGAACCGTGAGCAGCGTTTTCGTCGATGCTTACAGCGAAGTCAGCGCGGATTGTACCAGGAGCAGCTTCTTTAGGATTCGTTGCGCCAAGGATTTCGCGGTGAGCAAGAACAGCGTTTTCGCCTTCAAGAACAGATACAACAACTGGACCAGAAGTCATGAAAGCAACTAAGTCAGCAAAGAAACCACGTTCTTTGTGCTCAGCGTAGAAGCCTTCAGCTTCAGCTTGAGTCAAGTGTTTCATTTTAGTTGCAACGATTTGAAGACCAGCTTTCTCGAAACGAGCAAAGATTTCGCCTACAACGTTTTTAGCAACTGCATCTGGTTTTACGATAGATAATGTACGTTCAATCGCCATGATAGGCTCCTTAAGTCAAATTGACATGAAATTTTGCCGCATTATACCGAATAATGGGCTTTTTTCTGCTTTTGATGTGTAAAAAAATTGCTTTTTTTCGTGGCAATTAGCTTGCTTCATCAATCCATGCCATTTGAATGGCTTCTAATAAACCTTCAGTTGACTTCTCAGGGTTGTCTTCAAAGTCAGGTAGCGCGCATACCCATGCATGTAAATCAGTAAAACGAATCCACTGTGGATCTACATCTGGGTGCGCCTCGTACAATTCGATGGCAATATCAATGGTGTCCGTCCAACGTAAGCCCATAACTATTCCTAAATCAATATGTCTGACTACTTTAGCAAATTTTAGCTGTTATAACAGCACATCAAAATAGGGCGCACAGAGGATAATTAAACTGCCCACAGCAGCACCAATTAATGCCCCAACCATCACATCACTCGGATAGTGCAAACCTAAAATCATACGCGACAGTGCCACCAAAAGCGTAAATGGCAACATCAACACCAATAATAACGGTTCGATATAACCGAGTACCACCGTTGCCAGTACCGCATGCAAGGTATGCCCTGATGGGAAACTAAAATGATCCAGCGGCCGTTCACCCAAATGAATCACCTGATGCACTTGATAAGGCCGTGGACGGATGGTTTTGGTTTTTAAAATTTTATAGATGGCTGTGCCAACCAAGGTACCCAATAACACATACAGCACACTGGCTTTAAAGTCCCAACCGCGCACCCACCAAGCCAGACCGAGCATGGCATACCAAAATGGCCCATCGCCCATACGACTAATAGCGCGAAAGGTATAACAAATACGCTGTGAATGTGAAAAATGATTTAAATAGACACAGCCTTTTAAATCGAGTGCCAATATTCTTATTTTTGCGCGTTTTATTTTTAAATTCATCTGCGTCTCCTTGCAATCAAGGATGGCTAGGTGTGCATCACGCTCTCCCGAGCCACACGATAAAGAGCATTCTCAAGCTGCGCCACTGGATAATCCCAACCAATTTGGCTGGCCATTTGGCGTGCTTGCTGCCCCATTTTTTGTAACGTTTTTTGATGTGGAAGCTGTTGCATATACTGTGCAAAGCCGTTTTGATCACCTCTTGGGGCTAACCATCCCATATGCTTATGTTTGACATATAAATGTGCTGCAGCATAGTCATAAGCAATGACAGCTAAACCACTGGCCATGGCCTCAAGTACCACATTGCCAAAGGTTTCAACTTGGCTTGCAAACACAAAGACATCACAACTTGCATAAACCGTTGCAAGTTCTATACCGCTTAAACTGCCTGTAAAAATAATGTTACGGTTTTCATTCAGCGCCAATAACGCATTACGTTGTGGTCCATCACCTACAATCACCAATTTAAGTGCTTGCCCTGCAGCCCGCATCTGCTGATAGGTTTCAATAATGAAAGGAATTTCTTTTTCAGGCGATAAACGTCCTACATAAAGCATAACGCGATCATGAGCAGTTACACCCCACTGCTGTCTTAATACTTCAGAACGGCGTTCGGGACTAAATAGCTCTATATCTACACCACGCCCCACCACAGTTAAGGGACAGGTCACCCCAAACTCACGCAAGGCACGTTCTGTGTCACGACTTGGCACACAAGTAAGTGCGGTATGATTATGAAACCAACGTAAATAGCTTTGAATGGGTTTGACTAAAAAAGCTAAATCAAAGAATCGACTAAAATCTTGAAAAGGTGAATGAAAGCCGCTAGAGACTGGTAGACCTTTGGCCTTAGCGGCATGCAGTACTGCAAAACCTAATGGCCCTTCGGTGACAATATGCACCACATCGGGCATAAACTCATCTAAGGCTTGGTTGACTTTGAGCATTTGCGGCCAACCAAACTGTAGGCTTGGATAACGTGGAACTTGTTGTGCCTTAACTAAACATTCTTGATTTGGAGTAAAGCTTGGACAACGACCACGTTGCTCTGGTCGAATCAGTAAGATTTTATGGCCATTTTTTTGTAGACCTTGGCTTAAATGCAATAAGGAATGCGCCACACCGTTAATTTCGGGTGGCCATGTTTCTGTGACAATCGCGATTTTAAGGCGCGGTCGCACTAAGGCTTCTAAAACAGTGATTTCATCCGTGAAATTAACATGTTGATTTTTTAAATAAAATTTAAAACTATCCGGAAAATCTTGTTGTTTAAGGAGGCCGCCAATATTGATATTGTCCATCACGCAGCTCGCTGTGTTTTTATTTTTAGTTCAGCATAGCTGCGTTGTGTGACAGTTTAATGTCCTTAGCCGTTTATAGTGGTCGCAATAAACCCTGTTCGACTTTAAAAGTTTGCTCACCAAAACTCACTTGTCGTGTTAAGCCATCAATTTTAGGCTGCCCTGCCAATTTTTCTAATTGCGGTGCGCGTTGGAACTGGGCAGTTTTTGGGTTATACATCCAATAAATATAACGATCTGCTTCACGCGCATTTACAAACACAAGATCATAATAACCATCAAAGTTAAGATCCATATAATCCATACGTTCAGGGCTGGCGTTAAAACCTGTTAAGTTTTGTACTACACGTTGGCTAGTGCGATCTGTAACACTCACCTGTTGAATAGTTGCACCACCATAGAATTTAAAGCTAAAACTTGGGCGATTTTGCAGTTTAATTAAAGGTTGAAAGTTAACGTTTTTATCAGCGCTGCTAGTGATGATTTGGCTATTTAGATTGCCGCTACTAATATTTACATCTGCATTGATTTTATGGGTATGGGTTTCTGTACCTGCAAGCAACTGATTTACCGAGTATAAGCTCAGATTATTGCCTTTTTGTGTGCCATTAAAATACACAGTGGTGTTATTAATACGATCAAACAGGGTAGCTTGTGGATTCCAAACGCCTGTAGTGACTTGTAATAAGTAGCGTTGTTCCGCTGATTCTAAGACACGATGGACAGGTACATAGACGTTATTGATTTGTGGCAAGTTGCTATTGGCAGTTGCCATTGAAGTTAAACCTAAAACAGGTAAAGCAAGTACAAGTGACTGTATAAGCAAATGTTTTTTCATGATTTAACCTCAAAATAGTTAGATTGGGAGGAAGTTAATTTAGCATATGAATAGTGTAATAATATGAAGTAAAAATTAATCTTTTTAATGTATTACTTAACTTTTAAGTAACAACATTAGTCAATTTACTTTTTAATCTCCACTTCTCAATATCTAGATCAACGTTATAAAACTTTATATGATTCTCTGCGCAAATTTTCTTTAGCTCTTCAACTTTTGGTACGATGTGATCTTTAATCTGCTCGCCTAAGGATTCATATTTTCTTCGTTGATCAATATAAGTGTTTTTACCCACATATACTTCCACAAAAGCTTCTTGAGGGATTTCCAACGTATAAATAGGACGAGTGGGTAACTGAACTCTTTTCCAAAGTTGATTATCAATCATAGCCTCAGTTTTGGTTGAATAGTGATATGAAAATTGAGCAGCACTAATATTTTTTACAATGCGTACTTCTTCTTCATATGCCCATTCTTGCATTTTATATAGGAGAGCATGCTTTAATAAGCTTTCCTCGTTTTCCCAATTTGAAACATTAGAGTCTCCTACTGACATCAATTGTTCAGCAGACACTTTATTTACTTTATTAGGTGCAGTTTTTAAATATCGAATCTCCCCTTTTATGGATGGAATTATGAATTTTTTTCTATCATCAAAACCTGCTTTTTGAACATCAATACCAATCACAACACCTTTATAACTGTCGCCATAATGTGACCACATTAAAGGATTTAAAGCAGTTCTCGTTAAGCTTAAGATTGCATATTTTCTAGAAAATTTATTACGAAAGGCACCAGTAGCCACATTTAAAGGCACATCTAAATCATATAAGCCTAAACCAGTACATTCAAAAGGATCATTAAAATCCTCTAAATGAGAAAACCCCAAAGACCTAGTTTTTAAAATAGTTAAAGCTGCTTCAAAACTTACATATTTATATAAAATCATTTTTCTTATCCAATAAAAAAAACCCTCGTTTTCACGAGGGTCTTTTTAGCATTTAAAATCTGCTAAATCAAAGAATTAGTTCTTTTCTTTGTCTACGATTTTGTTTGCTTGAATCCAAGGTACGCAAAAATAGAAAAGCATGCTTTTCTATTTTTAAGGCCGTAATATTAGCCATTAAAAAACCCACTCAAATTGAGTGGGTTTTTGCATTCAAATCAATTAATTCGAGAAATTAGTTTTTCTCTTTATCAACGATTTTGTTTGCTTGAATCCAAGGCATCATTGCACGAAGTTTGTTACCAGTTACTTCGATACCGTGAGCAGCATTTTGACGACGACGAGCAGTCATAGAAGGATAGTTTAAAGCACCTTCTTGGATGAACATCTTCGCGTATTCGCCAGATTGAATACGTTTAAGCGCATTACGCATAGCTTCACGAGATTGTTCATTGATTACTTCAGTACCAGTTACATATTCGCCATATTCAGCGTTGTTAGATACAGAGTAGTTCATGTCCGCGATACCGCCTTCGAACATTAAGTCAACGATCAATTTAAGTTCGTGTAGACATTCGAAGTAAGCCATCTCTGGTGCATAACCAGCTTCAACTAAAGTTTCGAAGCCCATTTTAACAAGTTCAACAGCACCACCACAAAGAACTGCTTGCTCACCAAAAAGGTCAGTTTCAGTTTCTTCACGGAATGAAGTTTCGATAATACCTGTACGGCCGCCACCTACGCCAGAAGCATAAGATAAGGCTACGTTACGCGCGTTACCAGAAGCATCTTGGTGAATCGCGATTAAGTCAGGAACACCTGAACCACGTTGGTATTCAGAACGTACTGTGTGACCTGGTGCTTTTGGAGCAACCATGATTACGTCTAAGTCTTTACGTGGAACAACTTGGTTGTAAAGAACAGAGAAACCATGAGCAAATGCTAAAGTCGCGCCTTGCTTGATGTTTGGTTCAATCTCATCACGGTAAAGTTGAGCTTGGAACTCATCTGGAGTCAAGATCATCACTACGTCAGCTTGAGCAACAGCAGCAGCAACTTCAGCAACTTTAAGACCAGCGTTTTCAGCTTTTTTCCAAGAAGCAGAGTTAGCACGTAAACCAACTGTTACATCTACACCTGAATCTTTAAGGTTAAGCGCGTGCGCGTGACCTTGTGAACCGTAACCAATAATTGCTACTTTCTTAGATTGGATGATAGATAAGTCGCAGTCTTTATCGTAAAAAATTTGCATTGCTGTCTCCGCTTGAATGCTTTGTTTCCCTCATGGCTTAACCTATTTTTGTGTGGGTTAAGCCTTACCTAGTTGTATAGGTTTATACTGAGGTTGTCAAAAAATTATTTAATTAAATTAGATTGTTAAAACTTTTTCGCCACGCGCAATGCCTGACACGCCAGAACGTACAACTTCTAAAATTGTGTTCTCAGCTAAGGCATCAATAAAACCGTCAATCTTGTCGGTTGTACCTGCGATTTGAATGGTATAAGTCGTTGGAGTCACATCCACGATCTGACCACGGAAGATGTCTGCGGTACGCTTAATTTCAGCACGTGCAGAACCTAAGGCTTTGACTTTAATTAACATCAGCTCACGCTCAATGTGCGCGCCTTCTGATAAATCAACCACCTTCACCACTTCAACCAGTTTATTCAGTTGCTTGGTAATTTGCTCGATTTTGTGCTCATCACCATAAGTGGTTAAAGTCAAACGCGATAAAGTTGGGTCTTCGGTTGGTGCAACATTTAAAGTCTCAATGTTGTAACCACGTTGAGAAAATAAACCCACTAAACGAGAAAGCGCACCTGCTTCGTTTTCAACGAGTACAGAGATAATATGACGCATTATGTACGCTCCCCTTTACTTAACCACATATCTTGCATTGATTGACCTGCAACCAGCATCGGATAAACGTGCTCAGTACGGTCAACCATCACGTTAATAAATACGCATTTGTCGTTAATCGCCATCGCTTCAGCAAGCTTAGATTCAAGCTCATCGGCATGGTCAATTTGAATACCCACGTGACCGTAAGCTTCCATCAATTTTGCAAAGTCAGGTAAAGACTCTACATAAGAGCTCGAGTGGCGACCTTCGTAGTTCATATCTTGCCACTGTTTCACCATACCTAAAGCACGGTTGTTTAAGCACAAGATTTTTACGTTTAAGCCGTATTGCTTACAGGTCGATAATTCTTGGATACACATCTGAATGGATGCTTCACCTGTAATACACACCACTTGTTGCTCTGGGAAAGCAAGTTTTGCCGCCATTGCATACGGTAGACCTACACCCATGGTGCCTAAGCCACCTGAGTTAATCCATTGACGTGGACGGGTATAACGGTAGTACAACGCGCCAAACATTTGGTGCTGACCTACGTCAGAGGTAATAATTGCCTGACTGTTGGTAATCTTGTCTAATGCTTGAACCACTTGTTGTGGCTTCATCACGCCATTGGTACCTGCTTCGTATTTCAAGCCGTGTACTTTGCGCCATTCATTAATTTGTGCCCACCATGCCGCGATCTCTTCAGGATTTGGCTTAGAAACATTTAATTGTTTCAATTGCGCCAACATCTCGTTGAGTACCGGTTCAACCGCGCCCACAATTGGAATGTGCGCCATAATGGTTTTAGAAATGGTTGCTGGGTCAATATCAATATGAATGACTTTGGCATTTGGACAGAATTTTGCAGGGTTATTGGTCACACGGTCATCAAAACGCGCGCCAATACACAAAATCACGTCTGCATTATGCATGGTCATGTTGGCTTCATAAGTACCGTGCATACCCAACATACCAATAAACTGTGGGTCGTTGCCTGGGAACGCGCCTAAGCCCATCAAGGTATTGGTTACAGGGAAACCTAACAGATGTGCAAGTTCAGTCAACTGCGCTGAGGCATTGCCTTGCACCACACCACCGCCTGTATAAATTACAGGACGTTTAGCATGTAAAAGTTCGTCAATGGCTTTACGAATTTGACCTGTGTGACCACGGTGTGGTGGTTGATACGAACGCATCTTCACTTTTTCAGGGTATTCATAGGCGAATTTTTCTGCAGGATTGGTCGCATCTTTTGGAATATCGACTACAACAGGACCGGGACGGCCTGATGACGCGATATAAAATGCTTTTTTAATCACTGACGGAATTTCGCTGGCATGACGCACTTGGAAACTGTGTTTTACGATTGGGCGAGAAATACCGACCATATCGGTTTCTTGGAACGCATCCTCACCAATAAGATGGCTTGCAACCTGACCTGACAAAATCACCATTGGGATTGAGTCCATATAAGCCGTTGCAATTGGCGTTACGGTATTGGTCGCACCGGGACCTGATGTTACGAGCACAACACCAGTTTTACCTGTGGCACGCGAGTAAGCATCGGCCATATGACCTGCAGCTTGTTCATGACGCACAAGGTAATGATTGATTTTTTCTTGTTGAAAAAGCGCATCATAGATATGAAGTACTGCGCCGCCTGGATATCCAAAAACATGTTCAACGCCTTCGTCCGCTAATGCGCGAACAAGCATTTCACCACCAGATAAAAGTTCCAACGTGATTCACCCTAATATTTGTAACATATACAATTTTTGTCGTTGTATACGCTTTCATTCATTCATTGTCTGCACTGTTATAGCACACATATTTCATAGTTTTGATAGCAATAAGAAAAAAATCTGACCCGGTTGCTGTTTGAGCAATAAGAGGTCTAAAACATGTTGGGATAAACATATTTTGTTGGCTTTGTTCATCTTCTCGGCTAGAGAAGAAGTCCATTGCTAAGATGTACTCATTCGAAGGGTGATCGAATAAAGACATATAAAACTAAAGACAGCATTTTTGTAGTTTCACACCACAAAGTCAAGGTGAAAAATTGGCTTTTTATTGATTATTCATCAGCCGCCTAAAAAATAAGCTTATCCACTATTTTTCACATTTTAAGCTAAAGCCCTAAATTTGCTTGAAAATTAACATTTTCATGATTTATTTATATAAATGATATAAATAAATGTAATGATTAAATGATTTGATCTTTAAGCCGTGCAACTTTTTTGTGCATTAATAAAATAAAAATAGTCAAAATAGTGCAGCGACTTTTGCTGTGTTTTTAAGCACAATTGGCATTGTAAAATTGCCATAAAAACGCGCAAAATACGCTACAACATTACCTATCCTCTTGCTATTGTCTTTTTAATAATTGAGAACATAAACATGCTACATTTGACCAAAACAGCCTGCATGACAGCTCTATTTGGCGCGCTTGCTTGCGCGGCACAACTCACCTCAGCTCAAGAATTTTATAAGTGGGTAGATCAAAAAGGCTCTACTCATTACACCACCACGCCACCGCCTAAAAATGCAAAAAAACTGAGCAAGGTCGATACCTATGGCACACGTCAAAACACCCAAGTTAAAACCGCTTTGCCAAGCGTAAATGGGCAAAATAACCAGCCGGCTCAATCTCAAGCCACGATGGATGCACAGCAGCAAGAAGCCAATGCTGCGCTACAACAAGGTCTGAATCGACGTTAAGCCAATTTTTGCTATAGCGAAAATTCACTTTTAGGTACGTTTTGCGCTATGCTGTGGCTTAAATTTTTAACCGTTCTCTTGTATTACGTATATGACTACTCACATTGACTCAGAATACCAAGCCAGTGCGATTGAACCTCAAGTCCAACAGGACTGGGAATCGCACAAAGCCTTTAAAGTTGCCGACACAGTAGAAGGTCCACGTCGTTATATCCTCTCGATGTTCCCTTACCCAAGTGGCAAACTCCATATGGGTCATGTACGTAACTATACGATTGGTGACGTGATCAGCCGTTTCCACCGTTTAAAAGGTGAAACAGTGCTACAACCAATGGGTTGGGATGCTTTCGGTTTACCTGCAGAAAATGCCGCGATTGCACATCAAGTAGCGCCTGCAAAATGGACTTTTGAAAACATTGATTACATGCGTAATCAGTTGAAAAAATTAGGTCTTGCAGTGGATTGGGATCGTGAATTTGCAACCTGTACCCCTGAATACTACCGCTGGGAACAATGGTTATTTGTTCAGCTTTATAAAAAAGGCTTAATCTACCGTAAACTTTCAACCGTAAACTGGGATCCAGTCGATCAAACTGTACTTGCCAACGAACAAGTTGAAAATGGTCGCGGTTGGCGTTCAGGTGCATTGGTCGAAAAACGTGATATTCCAATGTATTACTTCCGCATCACAGACTATGCGCAAGAATTACTTGACGATTTAGACACACTCAAAGACGGTTGGCCACAACAAGTCTTAACCATGCAACGTAACTGGATTGGTCGCTCACAGGGTATGGAAATCACCTTCCCTTCAGCAAATCCTGAAGTTTACGCAGACGGCCTAACTGTATTTACCACACGTGCCGATACCTTGATGGGTGTGACTTATGTTGCAGTTGCAGCAGAACATCCAATGGCGCTTAAAGCGGCTGAGAACAACCCTGAATTGGCTGCATTTATTGAAGAATGCCGTATGGGTTCAGTTGCAGAAGCGGATCTTGCCACTGCTGAGAAGAAAGGCATGGCAACAGGTCTTTCTGTAAAACACCCTGTAACAGGTGAAGAAGTTCCGGTTTGGATCGCAAACTACGTATTGATGTCTTACGGTTCAGGTGCGGTGATGGCTGTTCCATCACACGATGAACGTGACTTCGAATTTGCCAACAAATATGGCTTAACGATTAAGCAAGTGATTGATGCCAAAGGCGCTGATGATGCAGACTTTGATGCGACTCAGTGGCAAGAATGGTACGGTTCTAAAGAAGGCAAATTGGTCAATTCAGGCGAATTTGACGGTTTAGATTTTGAAGCGGCATTTGATGCATTCCTTGCAAAACTTGAGCCGAAATCGCTTGCGAATGTAAAAGTTCAATTCCGTTTACGTGACTGGGGTGTATCTCGTCAGCGTTATTGGGGTTGTCCAATTCCAATGATTAACTGCCCATCATGTGGTCAAGTGCCAGTGCCAGAAGATCAACTGCCTGTTGTGCTTCCAACTGATGTGGTGCCAGATGGTTCAGGTAATCCACTGAACAAAATGCCTGAATTCTACGAAACATCTTGCCCAAGCTGTGGTGGCGATGCGCGTCGTGAAACAGATACGCTAGACACATTCGTTGAATCTTCTTGGTACTATGCGCGTTATGCATCTCCTGACTTTACTGGCGGTATGGTAAAACCTGAAGCAGGTCAAACGTGGTTGCCTGTGAATCAATACATCGGTGGTGTTGAACATGCAATTCTGCACTTACTTTATGCACGCTTCTTCCACAAATTGATGCGTGATGAAGGTGTAGTTCAAGGTAATGAACCATTCACTAACCTTTTAACTCAAGGTATGGTGCTTGCAGATACTTACTACCGTGAAGCAGAATCAGGTAAGAAAACATGGTTTAACCCTGCGGACATCGAGTTAGAAAAAGACGAAAAAGGTCGTATCACTTCTGCAAAATATAAAGAAGATGGTCAAGACGTGATCGTTGGCGGTCAAGAAAAAATGTCGAAATCGAAAAACAACGGTATCGACCCGCAATCAATTATTGACCAATACGGCGCAGATACTGCTCGTGTATTCATGATGTTCGCAGCGCCACCTGATCAATCACTTGAATGGTCAGACGCAGGTGTTGAGGGTGCAAACCGCTTCTTAAAACGTGTATGGCGTTTGGCAACTGGTTTCCTTGAACAAGGTAATCAAGCTGCAAGCATCGACAAAGCTGCGCTGTCTACTGCTGCGCAAGATTTGCGTCGTAAAACCCATGAAACCATCCAAAAAGTGGGTGATGACATCGAACGTCGTCATGCATTTAACACTGCGATTGCAGCGATGATGGAACTCTTAAACGCAAACAACAAGTTTGAAGCGAAAGATGACAATGACGTGGCGGTTGCACGTGAATCAATCATCACGCTTTTAACTTTACTTGCGCCATTTGCACCACACTTAAGCCAAACGTTATTGGCACAGTTTGGTATCGAGTTAACTTCTGCTCAATTCCCAAGTGTTGATGAATCTGCGTTAGCACGTAATACGCAAACCATCGTGGTTCAAGTGAATGGTAAGCTTCGCGGCAAACTTGAAGTGTCTGTCGATGCATCTAAGGATGACATTCTTGCGCAAGCAAAAGCATTGCCTGAAGTGCAACAATTCTTAACTGGCCCAACCAAGAAAGAAATTGTGGTACCAAATAAGTTAGTGAATTTGGTGGTTTAATTTAATCCCCCTTTACAAAAGGGGACTTCCCACTTCAAATAGAAAATGAAGCCTCCTCCCTTTTCCAAAGGGAGGTCGGGAGGGATTAAAAAAACAATTCCCAAACAAAGCCCGTTGCCAGTCAACGGGCTTTGACTTTACAATCGCTACAGAATTTTAAACTCGATAACAGAGGATAACGCATGCATTTGGGCAAACGTTTAGCAGCAATTGTTTTAACTTGTGGTCTCAGTGCAGGCATGGTCGGCTGTGGCTTTCATTTAAAAGGCACCAACCCGAGTGTGGCGCCTGTGGCTTACCAAAAAATGAATGTGGTCTTGCCCAATAATCCCGATAGTGATCTACTCCAAGAAAAACTAGCAATTTACTTAGGTGCAGCAGGCGTACAGCTAAGTAACTCATCAGATGCTTATGTACTGCGTGTATTGGACTATACCCCGCGTCGTTTAGAGTTAAACGGCAAATTAATTGAAGTATTATTGCGTTTAAACGTAACTTTCCGTATTGAAGATGCCCAAGGCAACCCAATTACTGAGCCGCGTACCGTGATTGCCACGCGTACTTACCAATACGACTTGGCAACAGTCAATACCGACGACCAAGAGAATCACTATTTAAACCAAGTGATGGTGGATGATATTGCGCAGCAAATCGTGCGTCAGATTTCTTCAAACCGTTTACCGACGACACAAGTGGCACCATAATCTGTTATGAAACTTGACTATCTCCAAGCCTTAAAACGTATCGACTCAGCGCGCGGGGCTTGGGTACTCCACGGTCAAGAACCCTTACTCGAGCAAAATCTGCTGGATGCCTTTCGTAAACACTGGCAAGCGCAAGGCATTGAGCGACAGCGTTATGATTTGGGCAATGTAAGTGACTGGAAAACTGTTTTTAGCGCTTTAAATAGCCTGTCGCTGTTTGCTACACAATTGGCAATTGAAGTGCATGGCAACATCAAGCCAGATGCCAGTGCATTAAAGCAACTCGAAAGCTATTTATTACAAGGCGATAGTAACGAAAATATTTTAGTCATTGTGATGCCAAAACAAGATAGCGCCAGCCTCAAAACCAAGTTTTTTCAAGCGATTGATGCCAATGGCACTGTAGTGGCATTAAGTGCTAACTATCCCAAAGATCGACAACAGGTTTTAGCTGTTGAAGCAGATAAGCTTGGTTTAAAACTCAGTGCTGATGCATGGCAGTGGATAGAGCAACATCACGAACACAATTTGCTGGCAGCGAAAAACAGCTTAATGCGTGTGGGTGATACCTTTGCTGAAATTGAGGTGATTGGTATTGCTGAGCTACAAGCTTGCCTACAAGATCAATCCCGCTATAGTACTTATGATTTAAGTGATGCCATGCTACAAGGTAATTTGGCACAAGCCATGAAGATTTTTCAGTATTTGGTCGCCTCAGGTGAGCCAATGAGCTTAATCTTGTGGAGTGTCAGCAAAGAAATGCGTTTACTCATGCAATTGTTTGAACAACCTCAGAATCCTTTGCAATTGGGGATTTGGAAAACCAAAGTAGCGCTCTATCAGCACGCATTGCGCCGTTTAAATCCACAGGATTTTTTAACTTGGCCTGAGCTGTTATTGCGCATTGATGCAGCAATTAAAGGTTTAGGACATGAAAACCCTGAACATTTAATTCAGCAAGCCATTGCGCTGGTCTGTGGTCAACGCTTATTTCACAGCTAAAATAAGAATCATTTTCAATTTGTTAAAAATATCCACGCTTTATCCTCATTTCACACTTATAATTTGAGCAATTTTTGGAAAAAAAATACGATTGCTCATGGTTAAAATAAAACCCACTAAACTTTTGTTGGCTTTAGTCTGTGCTGCTGCACTTGCAGTCACTGCATGGTACTTTTTAAAGCCACCGCCACAGACGCCGCAATACATTACCGCTGCTGTGACAAAAGGCGACATTGAAGATTCAGTTTTAGCAACCGGTGTACTTGAAGCCACCAAAATGGTCAGCGTTGGTGCGCAGGTCTCAGGTCAGGTCAAAAAAATGCATGTGCAATTAGGCGATCAAGTGCAACAAGGTCAACTGATTGCGGAAATTGACTCCGTGCGTCAAGAAAATGATCTAGAAACGGCCAAAGCCAGCATTAAAAATCAACAAGCCCAACTGGCCGTACGTCAAGCCAATTTAGCCAAAGTTGCAGCTGAATATCAGCGTCAACAAGCCATGTTTGCAGAAGATGCCACTTCACGTGCTGAACTTGAAAGTGCCCTAGCTAGCTATAAAACAGCTCAGGCAGATATTGACGCAATCAATGCACAAATTGAACAATCTAAACTCACCTTAGCCACAGCCCAAGAAGATTTAGGTTATACCAAAATTCGAGCACCGATGGACGGTACAGTGGTGGCGATTGTGACTGAAGAAGGTCAAACCGTAAACGCCAACCAAAGTGCACCGACCATTGTCAAATTAGCGCAACTGGACACCATGACCATTAAGGCGCAAATCTCAGAGGCCGATGTCATGAAAGTTCAACCTGGTCAAACGGTGTATTTCACCACCTTAGGGGACAGTGAGAAAAAACATTACGCCACTTTACGTCAAGTTGAACCTGCCCCAAGTTCAATTAATACCGAAACCAACAACAGCAGCTCATCTTCGAGTACTGCGGTGTACTATAACGCGTTGTTTGATGTACCTAATGAAGATGGCAAATTACGTATTGATATGACGGCACAGGTGTATATCGTGTTACGTGAAGCACGTAATGCCCTCACTATTCCTGCTGCTGCTGTTCAAGCCTCAAATCGTCCTCAGCGTAGCCGCACTGATGCTGCAGCTGGGCCACGTCCAGAACGTCCAAGCAATGACAATACGCAAGGTTCACGTCCTGTACGTTTAGAGCTCAGCGCTGCTGAAAAAGCTTTAATCGATCAAGGTCAGGCATCATTAGGCATGGTACGTGTAGTACCGCAAGTCAATGGCGCAGAGGCCAAAGATAGTCGTGGCTTTAGCTTATTTGGTGAAACAGATGCCAAAGAAAGTGCTGTGATGAAACAGGTATTAATTGGCTTAAATAACCGTGCCAATGCCCAAGTCTTACGTGGCTTAAGCGAAGGTGAACAGGTGGTGATTGCCGATGGTGCAGACACCTCAAATGATGGCGCAAAACGTAACAACAGCCGTGCCGGTGCGGGCGGCCCACCCATGAGAATGTAACATGAGCCAGACTCAACAACCGCTTTTGGCGGTCAAAAATCTGGTACGTGAATTCCCTGCCGGTGAAAGCACAGTCCAGATTTTAAAAGGTGTCAATTTAGAGATTTACCCAGGTGAATTGGTCGCTATTGTTGGCCAATCAGGTTCGGGCAAATCAACCTTAATGAATATTTTAGGCTGCTTGGATAAACCCACCTCAGGCAGCTATCAAGTCAAAGGCCGTGAAACCCGTGAGTTAGAAGCCGATGAATTGGCACAGCTACGCCGCGAATATTTTGGCTTTATTTTCCAGCGTTATCATTTGCTTGGTGATTTAACCGCAGCCGGTAACGTTGAAGTACCCGCGATTTATGCTGGGGCCGATCCATCTGAGCGGCACGAACGTGCGGTCAAACTGTTAACCGATTTAGGATTAGGTGAAAAAACCCAAAACCGCCCGAGTCAGTTATCTGGCGGTCAGCAGCAACGGGTGTCTATTGCGCGTGCTTTAATGAATGGCGGTGACGTAATTCTTGCCGATGAACCGACAGGAGCACTCGATAAGAATAGCGGCATTGAAGTGATGCGTATTTTACGTGAACTCAATGCCAAAGGTCATACCATTATTTTAGTCACTCATGACTTAAACGTCGCCAAAAATGCCACCCGAATTATTGAAATTTCAGATGGTCATATTATCTCTGACCAAGCCAATGTGCCTGAAATTGATGACGGTTTTGAAAAACAGGCTTTAGCTGAAACCGCGCAGAAGAAAACCTCTAAGTTTCGTGCTGCCTTTGACCGTTTAGGTGAAGCCTTCCGTATGGCGGTGCTGGCCATGAATGCGCATCGGATGCGCACCTTTTTAACCATGCTCGGTATTATCATCGGGATTGCCTCAGTGGTGTCTGTGGTGGCTCTCGGTAATGGCTCGCAACAGCAAATCTTGAAAAACATTAGTAGCTTAGGCACCAATACCATTACCGTATTCCAAGGGCGTGGCTTTGGTGATAACTCACGCTCCTCGCAAGCCAAAACCTTAATTCCTGCCGATGCCGATGCCTTAGCCGAACAGCCCTATGTGGATGGAGTTAGCCCTTCGGTCAATAGCAGTGTCACAGGACGCTTTAAGGAAATTGAAGCATCGACCACCGTTAATGGCGTCAGTGAAGATTTCTTTTATGTCAAAGGCATGACCTTTCAATCTGGACAGCCTTTTGACCGTGCCAGCATTCATCAACAAGCCCAAGATGTGGTGATTGATACCAATACCCAAAAAACCTTCTTTGCTGATGGTAGCAATCCAGTTGGACAGGTGATTCTACTGGGCAGCGTACCCAGCCGGATTATTGGCGTGGTGGATGCACAAGCCGGCATGATGGGTTCATCAGATAGCTTAAATGTCTATTTGCCTTATTCGACCGTGATGAGTCGTATGTTAGGGCAAAGTAACGTACGACAAATTATTGTGCGGGTCAAAGATGAATACCCAAGTGCCGCAGCTGAAAATGCCATTTTAAGCTTGTTGACCCAGCGCCACGGTGCCCAAGACGTGTTTACCCAAAACGCAGACAGCATTCGTGAAACCATTCAACAAACCACGCAAACTATGACTCTACTCATTTCAGCCATTGCGGTGATTTCACTGGTGGTGGGGGGCATTGGTGTCATGAATATTATGTTGGTGTCTGTTACAGAACGTACCCAAGAAATTGGTGTACGCATGGCCGTGGGTGCCCGCCAAAGTGATATCTTGCAGCAGTTTTTAATTGAAGCCGTGTTAGTGTGTATTTTAGGCGGGATTTTAGGTGTGCTGTTATCTTTAGGTATTGGCCAGTTAATTACCCATTTTGCTGGTGGCACCTTCCAAATGGCTTACTCCACCACCTCTATTGTAGCGGCATTTGTCTGCTCGAGCTTAATTGGTATTGTGTTTGGCTTTATTCCAGCGCGCAATGCCGCACGTCTTAACCCTGTTGATGCTTTGTCAAGAGAATAACAATATGTCGATCCATTTAACGCGTTTGGCCACTGCCCTGTTATTGGCTAGCACTCTCGGCGGTTGCGCTGCCGTGGTAAAAACGCCTTATCAAGCCCCTGCGGTTGATATTCCACAGCGTTTTGCCATCGATCAACAGAAAATCCATCAAGCGACGCATTTAGATCGTTGGTGGACCTTATTTAATGATGCAGGCCTAAATCGCCTAGTCGATGATGTCTTAGCCAATAACAATGATTTGGTGGTGGCAGGCATTAACTTACAACAAGCACGCCTTCAAGCAGGTCTTGCACAAGATCGTCAAGGGCTGCGTGTTAACTCCAGCGCGTCCACTGGACATAATATTGACCTCAATTCTGGTCAAGACTCCTCGCGTGGTGTGTCCTTAAACGCTGGGGTCAGTTATGAACTGGATTTATTTGGACGTCTGGCCAGTCAAACCGAAGTCGCGCGTTGGGAAGCCTTAGCCAGCGAACAAGACTTGCAAGCCACGGCGCAAAGCTTAATTGCCACCACTGCCAATTTATATTGGCAATTGGGCTATTTAAATGAGCGTCTCAGCATTGCCAAGCTGAATTTAAGCAGCACCGAACAAACGTATAATTTAGTGCGTAGCCAGTATCGTGCTGGAGCAGTGTCCGGTCTAGATGTCACCCAAGCCGAACAAGCACTCCAAAGTCAACAGGCGACATTAAGTCAAATTCAGCAGCAGTTGTTAGAAACACGCACTGCGCTGGCCGTGTTACTCAATCGCCCTGTGCAGCAGCTAGAATTAGTTGAGCCCAAGCGCTTAGCTCATGTGAGTTTACCCGCAATTCAACCCGGCTTACCGGCTGAGCTGTTGTCACGTCGTCCGGACTTACAAGCTGCTGAATTGCGTTTGCGTAAAGCACTGGCCAATAAAGATGCCACTAAAGCCAGCTACTATCCATCGATTAGCTTAACGGGCAGCTTAGGTTCATCTAGTACATCTCTAAATCAGTTATTGCAAAATCCTAGCCTCGCTTTAGGCGCCAGTTTAAGCCTGCCATTTTTGCAATATAATGATATGAAAAAAGACTTGGCGATTAGCGATTTAGACTATGAAAAAGCCATTACTCAATATCGTCAAACCTTGTATCAAGCTTTTGCCGATGTCGAAAATGCACTTTCAAATCGCAGTGCGCTGAATCAGCAAGTGGCATTACAGCAAAAAAATCTAGAACTTGCTGAAAAAACTGAACGTTTAACCCAAGTACGTTATAAAAACGGTGCCATTGCCTTAAAAAATTTGTTAGATGCCCAAGCCACAACGCGTAACGCACGCTTGTCCTTGGTACAAACCAAGCAAAGCCAATACAACGCTTATGTGACCTTAATGCAAGCGCTCGGCGGCTCGCCGCTACAACGCTTACCTTGAAGCCAAAACCGCAGCCGAGGCTGCGGTTTTTTAGCTTAATATTCTTGTTGTAACGACGCGCTTAACTGCGCTGCTTTGGCATAGCCTAAATTTTTAGCTTGATTTAAATAATGGATCGCTTGCTCTAAATTGTGTACCACCCCATGACCTTGGGCATGTAAACGTCCCATATGATAAAAGGCTTGTGCTTCGCCCAGATCCATCGCCTGTTGATACAATGCAAGCGCTTGTGGCATGTCTACGCTTAGCACTAAACCTTGTTCGTAACAAAGGGCCAAATGCGTCATGGCTAAGGCGTCCTGTTGGGCAGCAGCGTGTTGTAAATACAGCAGCGCTTGCGCTTGATCTTGTTTCCCCCCACGTCCCTCTAACATTAAAACTGCCAATTGCGTTTGTGCCGCTAGACTACCTTGCTGCATGGCTTGAGCAAAATAGTCACGTGCCTGATGATCATCTTGTACACAACCATGTGTCCCCTTTAAATAGCTATAACCCAAATCTAAAGCAGCTTGCCAAGCACCCGCTTCAGCAGCTAAACCTAAATAAGCATGCGCTTTATCTTGATCTTCAAATACATTTAAACGTTGGGCATAAAACAGCCCAAAGCAATACAACATATCGGCTGTATTGCTCACATCCATATTAAATTTGCCAGCCGCTTGCTGTAGTAAGCTTAAAGCATGCGTAGCGTCGGTTGTTGTGCCTAGCCCATATACATAACACTGTGCCAATAAAAATTGTGCCGTCTGTGAACCGGTCGATGCTGCTTGTTGGTACAACAAAAAGGCTTGGTTTGGATTGGCTTGCTCTAATAAAATACCCTGCTGCTGTAACATGGCTAAACTACACAGCGCAATAGGGTCATGTTTGGCTGCCGCACGACTCCAATATTGAAAGGCTTGCCGCGTATTGGCCTCTACACCCCAAGCATGATAATAAGCGCTACCTAATAAACTTAAAGCATAAGCGTGTCGTTGACTCTCTTGCTGCAATAAAGTCAGTACCGCAGCCACTTGATCCGCATCAATCAACCCTTTTAATACGGCTAAACAATATTGATAGCGCGCAGTTATATTCCCAGTAAAAGCTTGTTGTTTTATATAGGGCAAACTGACACTGTCATCATGTGCTAAGCCGTGTGGCTGCTCAATCTGTTGGCGTAAGGCCAAAGCTTGAGGATGCTGCTGCTCGGCGGCTTGATATAAATATTGTTTCGCCAGCAGCTGATCTTGCTCAAAACCCTGCCCATGCCAGAGTGCCTCAGCTAAACGGTACTGCGCTTGAGCATGGCCTTTGTTTGCCGCGTGCATTAAAATCGTTTTGGCTTTATCTAAATCTTGCTCAATCCCTTGGCCATGTAAATACAGCTCGGCCAAGGCATATTGTGCATTTGTATTGCCACGTGCGACACCATATTGATACCAATACAAAGCTTTGCTGAAATTGTCTTCTGCTTGATAAATCTCACCTAAATAAAAACTGGCTTCATCACTGCCACGCTGATGTGCTGTTTCTAATAAACTTTTTGCTGCACTTAAATCTACAGGCCGACCTAAGCCTTGCTGCTGCATAAAAGCCATATGGACATAGGCTTCGGGGAGTTCATGTTGCTGAGTTAAACTTTGCAGCATGGTATAAGCACGCTCATAATTGGGCTGTTGACCGTGTAGCAACGACTGTGCCAACGCCAATTCCGCATCGACTTGATCGACCCACAGCGCTTCGCTAACCTGCTGTTGATCGCGCTCAACTGGCGATTTACGCTGATACAACCATACGACACAGCCGATGATGGCCAATAATAGCAATACTAAAAACCACATAACTTCCCCAAGGTGTCGTTTTTAAAGTCTTATTTTAAGCTTCAATAATAAAAAAGCACCTAAAAAGGTGCTTTTTTATTGAGGTGAGATTTAGTCACCTAACATTAATTCAGGGCTCATGCCTACAGTATTAAAGCCTGCATCAACGTACAGAATTTCACCCGTAATGCCATTGGCCCACGGTGAGCATAAGAATAATGCTGCATTACCAACATCTTCAATGGTCACATTACGGCGTAAAGGCGCAGTTTTTTCATTGGCATCTAACATTTTACGGAATGATTTAATACCAGACGCTGCTAAGGTACGGATTGGGCCTGCAGAGATTGCATTCACGCGAATACCTTCAGCACCCAAGCTCGATGCTAAATAACGTACACCAGCTTCAAGTGATGCTTTGGCTAAGCCCATCACGTTATAGTTTGGCAATACGCGCTCAGAACCTTGATAAGTTAAGGTTAATAGGCAACCTTGGCGCGCAAGTAATAATGGTTTTGCTGCACGCGCCATTGCGATAAAGCTATACGCACTGATGTCATGTGCAATTTTAAAGCCTTCACGGTCAGTTACATCTGTGAAGTCACCGTCTAAGGTATGCGCTGGGGCAAAACCAATCGAATGCACCACACCATCTAGACCATCCCAATGTTTTGCCAGTTCTAAGAAGGCGTTATCGATGTCTGCATCATTGGCAACGTCGCATGGGAACACCAAGTTTGAACCAAACTGCGCGGCAAAATCATCCACACGTTTTTTTAATTTATCGTTTGGATAAGTAAAAGCAAGTTCTGCGCCTTCACGATGTAAAGCTTCTGCAATACCAAATGCAATAGATAATTTACTCGCGATCCCGGCAATTAAGAAACGCTTACCTGCCAATAGTCCTTGTGCCATGTGACTCTCTCTTAAAATAATTTAACAGCATAATGCCAATTCTCTAGCATTTCTGAAATTGCATAATGCATCTTTTTTCATTTATCTGCCTAAAAAAACACATAAAAAAATCGCGTTTGATTCAGCGCGATTTTTTACAGCGATTTTAAACTTAATCATCACCTTGAATTAGACCAAGTAAGCGTAAAAATGAGTAATACATCCAGACTAAAGTGGCCAGTAAAGCAATCGCACACACCCATTCCATAGCTTTAGGCGCATAATTGGCAGCCCCACTTTCAATTAAATCAAAATCTAAGATGAGATTTAATGAGGCAATCACAGCAACAAAAGCCGCAAAACCAATGCCTAACCAATTGCTTTCAAACACATGCGGAATGCTCGAAGCAAAGACAAGGCTCATGATGATCTGCACCACAAACACCATGGCAATGGCAAGACTTGCCGACATCACCACCGCTTTAAACTTTTCCGTGGCCCGAATAATTTGCATATGATACAAACCAAACATGACTAAAGTGGTGACAAAGGTTGCCAAAAGCGCTTGCAGCGGTACACCCGGAAATTTTTGTTGAAAAATTACCGAGATTCCACCTAGAAAAGCCCCTTCAAATAAAGCATAAGGAATAGCCAACATCCGTGCTGTATTGGGTTTAAATGTGGCAATTAATGCCAAAATAAAACCACCAATCGCGCCAACCATTGCTCCAGCATAGGCAATCGAAGCTTGAGCAGTGACAAATGTATAGAAAAATAAACCAAGACCCACCACGGCGGCAATCACGGTTAATAGCACAGATTTTTGTACCGCGCCTTGTACGGTCATCGGCTGGGTATAATCCCCTGCCACTTCGACACGGCTTAAAATTGGGTTATTACTTTGCATAGATTCCCCCTCATATCAAGTTATTGCTTATGACTCATATTAAGCAATTTTTATGCAGAAGCTCAGCATCAGGCATTTAATTTTTGTAAATAAAAAAAGGAGGCTGTGCCTCCTTTTGAGATTACTTATTCATAATGAAGAAGTATTCACGGTAGTATTTGAGTTCTGCAATCGAATCACGAATATCATCCATAGCCAAATGCGAGGCATTTTTCTTTAAGCCTTGCATAATTTCTGGACGCCAGCGTTTCGCTAATTCTTTAACAGATGAAACATCTAAATTACGGTAATGGAAGAATTGTTCCAATTCTGGCATTAAACGATGCATGAAACGACGATCCTGACAAATCGAGTTACCACACATTGGCGATGATTTTGGACTGACCCATTTTTTCAAAAATTCTAGTGTTTGTAATTCGGCATCGCGCGCGGTGAGTTTACTACGACGTACACGTTCAATTAAACCTGATTGACCATGTTGACGGGTGTTCCATTCATCCATCGCATTGAGCGTAATTGGCGATTGATGAATGGCAAGCACAGGACCTTCTGCCAAAATATTTAAATTATCGTCGGTTACAATTGTTGCAATTTCAATAATTTGGTCGTTATCTGTATCTAGACCTGTCATTTCAAGGTCGATCCAAATCAGGCGAGTGTCAGGCGTGCTGCTCATAAATGTGCAATCTTATTCGGTTAAAAAACAATTATAGTAGCAAATTTATTGCCCGAGTGCTGTAACTTGCCCCCTGCTTCATGCTATTTTGCCCTCCTTAGTTTTAGGTTTTTTTAGGATGTGAATGGCTTTAATTCGTAAACGTCGTTTAACTGAACAGCAACAACGCCGAATTCAGAAACAACAGAAAACACGCCAAGAAGAGATCGATACATCAAACGATTTGGAAGGCTTGGTGGTGCAACATTATGGCCGTCAGCTTGAAGTACAAGCCTTGTCGGTGCCCGACATCCATCCTGAAAAACCTGTGGTGCTGGACGGTGAACCTGAACCATTTTGGAAAGCCATTGAACTGGGCAGTGTATGGCGTTGTCATACCCGTACCAATTTAGAGCTTTTGGTGACAGGCGACCGCGTCAAATGGCAAGCTGATCCGAATACGGGTTTGGGTATTATTACTGCGATTCAGCCGCGTAGCTCATTACTCACCCGTCCTGATCGTTACCACAAAGTCAAACCAGTTGCAGCCAATATCAGCTTAATTGTGATTGTGTTTGCACCCTTGCCTGAACCTGCACCGGGTTTAATCGACCGCTATTTGGTGGCCTGTGCCGATGCCAATATTCCAGCGCTGTTGGTCATGAACAAAGATGACTTACTTAAAGACAATGACCCAATTCTAGATTTACTCAAAGAATATCAAGACTTAGGTTATGAAGTGCTGCAATGCCGTTCTGATGGCGATTTAACTGAGCTCTCCAAACGCTTAGCGGGTGAAACTGTAGCCTTTGTGGGTCAATCGGGTGTAGGTAAAAGCTCGCTGATTAATACCATCGTGCCCGATGCCGCACAAAAGACCAATATCATTTCCGAAAACTCAGCCTTGGGTCAGCACACCACCACTTCTACACGTTTAATTGGTTTTGGTGAAGGTGCAGCTTTAATTGACTCACCTGGGATTCGTGAATTTGGTTTATGGCATTTAGATGCCGACAAAGTACAACAAGGCTTTCCTGAAATTGAAAGTCGCTTGGGCTATTGTCAATTCCGTAACTGTACTCATAAACACGAAAAGCAATGCGCTTTACGTTTAGCGGTACAAGACGGTGAGATTTTGACACGTCGTTTAGACAGTTATTTACGTTTAATTGACGAAATCACAGAAGCTAATCAAAAAAATTAGTGGCAAGATAAACTTTTTGCTTGAAGCGCTGATTTTGATCACCATATCTAATCAGCTATACTTTGGGCAATTTACAATTGTAATTTAGGTGACTTGTGGAACGTTGGTTCGAGTTTATGGGGAATCACCCCTTCTTGTTTGGTGCACTTGCTGTACTGTTGGTGTTGTTCTTCGTGATTGAAGGCAAACGTGGCGGCCGTAAAATTTCACCGCAATCCTTAGGGATTTTAGTGAAAGCGCAAAATGCAATGTTAATTGATTTGCGCGATGCCAAAGACTTCCGTGAAGGTCACATCAGTGGTAGCCGTAATATTCCTTACAGCAAAATCACAAGTCACATCGAAGAATTAAAAGCTGCAGAACGCCCATTGGTGTTTATCTGTAACCTAGGCCAAGTGGCGGGTACAGCTTTACAACAAGTCGCTCACCATGATGCATATCGTTTAGATGGCGGCATCAATAATTGGAAAGCGCAAGGTTTACCATTAGTCAAAGCAAAATAACGCGAAGGAGAACAACATGGCTGAAGTCACGATTTACTCAACAACTGTATGCCCATACTGCGTTCGCGCAAAACAGCTCCTTGAGCGTAAGGGCGTGGCATATAAAGAAATTAACTTATCTAATGAAGCACCAGAAGTACGTGTTGAATTAATGCAACGTACCAATCATCGTACTGTGCCACAAATTTTTATTAATGATCAGTTTATTGGTGGTTTTGACCAATTATATGCCTTAGAGCGTGAAGGCAAACTTGACCAATTACTGGCTTAATTTTTACTCAAATTTAAGGATTTAATCATGAGCGAACAACAACAACCGCAACTTGCTTTAGAGCGTTTATATACTAAAGATATTTCTTTTGAAGTACCGAGTGCTGCGGTATTTACCAAAGCATGGGAACCAGAGCTCAATGTTAATCTGTCTTCTTCTGCAGAGAAAATTGACCCAACACATTTTGAAGTGTCTTTAAAAGTTGTTGTTCAAGCCAATAACCAAGGTGAAACTGCATTTATCGTAGATGTGACTCAATCTGGTATTTTCTTAATTGATGGTGTAGAAGAAGATCGTCTGCCGTACTTACTTGGTGCTTACTGCCCAAATATCTTGTTCCCTTTCCTACGTGAAGCGGTAAACGATATGGTAACTAAAGGCAGCTTCCCACAATTATTGTTAACACCAATTAACTTTGATGCAGAGTTTGAAGCCAACTTACAGCGCGCACAAGCTGCTGCTGAAGGTCAAGCTTAAATTTAAGCTTAAAAAAGCCCGCACTTGCGGGCTTTTTTTTCGCTGCTGTTAATCAGCAAACGGCGCTTTTTTCTGATCTAGATGATGAATGGCATCATGCATCGCTTCAACCAATTGCTGGGCAATCTGCTGTTTAGAGGCTTTGTCTAAATCACGTTTTGGCATGTGGTAGCTGTCTGCAAAAAACACCGTCATGGCATTTTCATCCGATGCAAAACCAATATCGCTACGCGATACATCATTACAGGCAATCATATCCAGTTTTTTCGCCACCAACTTGCCTGCTGCATATTCTTCCACGTTACGCGTTTCGGCAGCAAAACCGACCATAAATGGACGTTTTTCTTGCTGCGCAATCGTGGCCACGATATCTGGGTTTTTAATCAAGGCAATTTGCAGTTCATCGCCTGATTTTTTAATTTTATGTTCAGCCACTTCTGCCACACGGTAATCTGCAACTGCTGCTGTCGCAATGAAAATATCACAGCCTTGCTCTAACAAATCTAAACTTACCTCAAGCATTTTTTGTGCTGAAGCGACGTTAATCCGTGCTACACCATTTGGGGTATCTAAACTCACCGGCCCTGCAATTACAGTCACTTTGGCACCAGCGGCATAACAGGCAGCAGCCAAGGCAAAGCCCATTTTTCCTGTACTATGATTTGAAATATAACGCACTGGATCAATCGCTTCGCGAGTTGGACCTGCAGTAATCACCACATGCTTACCCGCCAGTAAACCAAACTTCTCGGCAATTTCACGCTGCTGCTGATGGAAATACGTGGTCACTTGGCGCGCTAAATCTTCTGGCTCTGGCATACGCCCAAGACCAACATCACCACAGGCTTGTAACCCCGCATCTGGCATAATCACATGCACGCCATCTTCAATTAAGGTATTGAGATTACGCTGTGTAGCTTTGGCTGCCCACATTTGTTGATTCATGGCAGGCGCCACCCAGACCGGTGCTTTGGTGGCTAAATATAAAGTCGAGAGTAAATCATCAGCTAAACCACAAGCAAATTTGGCTAAGCTATCGCAGCTCGCAGGGGCTACTAAGAGTAAGTCGGCCCAACGTGCCAATTCAATATGCCCCATACCCGCTTCTGCTTCAGGATTGAGGAGCTCAGTATGTACAGGATTGCCCGATAAGGCTTGAAAAGTCAGCGGCGTGATAAAGGCTTGAGCACCTTGGGTCATTACCACACGGACATTAAATCCAGCATCTTTTAAACGACGCACTAAAATGGCGCTCTTATATGCAGCAATGCCGCCTGTGACCGCCAGTAGAATATTTTTATTAGGAATTACACTTAAATCAAAGCTCACGCGCAGGCTACCTTTGTGTTGCAGTGGCGCTGACAATAGCATTAAATAATCTAACACCCAAGTGACCTACTCGTCACAACACATTATCTTAAATAAAAAAAGTATAATTTTATGAAAAATTCTATTAAAGATTGGCCCGAACAAGAACGGCCACGTGAGCGCTTAATTCTATATGGTGCAGCAAGCCTATCCGATGCAGAACTACTGGCGATCTTTTTACGCTCTGGCAGCAAAGGCCTATCGGCGGTGGAATTGGCACGCCAACTCTTACAGCATTTTGGTAATTTAACTCAAATTTTAGATGCAGAATTAAGTGAATTAGCTGATTTTCATGGCATTGGCAGCAGTAAATACACCCAGTTGATGGCAGTAAAAGAGTTAGGTAAACGCTATATTGGTCAGCAGTTGCAGCAACAAGCCTTATCTTTAAACAACTCTAGCCTGTTAATCGATTACTTACGTTTTGAACTGTTAGATGAAACCCGCGAAGTATTTGCAGTGCTGTGTCTAGATGCGGAATTACGGCATATTGCCTTTAAAAAACTATTCTTTGGCGGCCTTAATTCTTGTGAAATTTCTATTAATCAAATTTTAAGATTTGCCATTCAGCAGCACGCCACCCATTTGGTCATTGCCCATAATCATCCCTTTGCCAAAGCCCTACCCTCCAAAGCAGATTTACAACTGACCGAGCATATTCAAGCCGCTTGCGCTTTGGTTGAAATCGAGCTGATTGATCATTGTATTATCGCACGCGATAGCAGTTTTTCTTTTGCCGAACATCAATTGCTTTTGCCTAAAAATTCGCCTTAATCTTAGACTTAAATCTATTGACAAAAAATCGGGAAATCTTGAAGATCAATACAAATTCTGACGATTGTAAAACATGATTGTTCGCGACCAACCCACCACATTTAAGCTGTTATTTTCATGGCGCGGCACAATTTTACCCAAGGTATTACCACCTTTAGGCATTGTGATGCTGATTTCTGCCATTGTCGGTGGCTTATCTTATATCGATTTCTTTCATTTACCTGAATTACCTTTGGCAGGCTTTACCTTAATTGGGGTAGCACTGTCGATTTTCTTGGGCTTTAAAAACAGTGCTTGCTATGACCGTTGGTGGGAAGCGCGTAAGCTATGGGGCATTTTAATTGCCAATGCACGCCATTTTGACCGTGATTGTCGCATGTTGTCGCAAGGTCGACGTGAACGGGTGATTCGGCATGTGATTTTATTTGCCAATGTGCTGCGTGATCGTCTACGTCATCAAACCGCCAATCCACTGGCTTTGGTTGAAACCAGCGGCATGAGTCAGCAAGCCATTACCCAGCTCTATCAGCAGGTTAACGCACCGCAATACACCTTAAGCTTAATTCAATGGGAACTGATGCAAGCCCTTAAAGAAGGGGAAATTTCGGATATTATTTATAGCCAGATGAATCAACACGTGATGGAATTGAGTATTGTACAAACCGGTTGTGACCGGATTGCCACCACCCCTGTGCCCTTTGCCTATTCGGTACTGCTCAACCGTACTGTATATTTTTTCTGTTTTTTATTACCGTTTAGCTTAGGTTCAACGATTGGTTTAGCAACACCCCTTTTAGTGGGAATTTTGGCATATACCTTCTTAGGACTCGATGCCTTAAGTACTGAAATTGAAGAGCCTTTTGGCACCCAAAGTAACGACCTACCGCTTGATGCGATGGTGCGTACCATTGAGATTGAATTACTCGGCACCTTAGGCAAACCCACCCCGCCACCGATTCAAGCGCAAGATCATAATTTACTTTAAAAAATTACGCTTAACCTCGTATAAAGGCAATGACCTCTCCCTTTTTTAAAGCAGCTTGCGGTTCAGGCTTTTTCTTTCCCGCTTTTGCTTAAAGGGGGGGTTAAACAAAACTCTCCCAAATCCCAATTTGGCCTTCTTTAACCCGTGGAATATGACCTAAGCGAATCCAAGGCATATTGTCGCCATGAAAGTCACTGCCTACAGACACTTTAAGATTAAACTCTGCAATCATGCGATCGACCATCTGTCGGGTCGACACAGGTTCAATCGCAGGTGGAAGCTCCACGGCGTCACCGCCAAATTTGGCAAAAATCTCAATCAAATAACGAATATTAGTGGCTGATAAATCATAACGGGTTGGATGTGCCAACACTGCAAAACCACCTGCGGCATGAATGACTTGAATGGTTTCTTCTAAGCCTAAACCGTCAAATTTTACATAGGCTTTTTTGCCTTCTTTAATGTATTTATCAAAGGCTTGTTGCGCACGACTCACAATGCCCTTTTCGACTAAAGTTTTGGCAATATGCGTTCGCGTCACTCGATCAGGAATATTGTCTACCTTGGCCAGAACATCAGCATAAATATCTTGACCAATTAAAGGCTTAAGCAAATCACAGATCTGTTGAGCACGCTCAGCACGAATGCGTTTTTGTTGTTCGAGTAACTCGTATAAAGGCGCGGGGTTTTGCATATTTAAGGCCACCACATGCACGCCGTAGTTTTTTTTGGTGGCAGGACGTGACCATTGACTAGAAATTTCCACGCCAGAAATAATTTTTAAGGGTTGATTTAAACAGCTTGCCGCCTGTTCAGCCAAAGCAACGCCATCCATAGTGTCATGGTCGGTTAAAGCCAAGGTATGAATGCCTTTTGCTGCGGCTGCCTGCACTAATTCTAATGGCGACAAAGTTCCATCAGAAATATTGCTATGTGTATGTAAATCTACGCCGTCCATCACTTATACTATGTTCATTCATTTGCTCAGATTTAGATACTCTAACATGAAAGCACTTTTAGACTTTGTGCCACTCATTATTTTCTTTTATTTATATAAAACCGTCGAACCTAATGATACTCAGCATCCACTATTACAATTGATTGGTTCTGCAGGCGGTGTCGATAACAACAACATTTTAGTCGCAACCACAGGTCTAATGCTATCGATGTTGGTGGTTTACGGTGTGATGTTTGTGATGCAAAAATACCGCCTTGATAAACAACAATGGATTGTGTTGTTTATGACGGTGATTTTTGGTGGCGTGACCTTAATGCTCAGTGACGATTTTTACATTCGTTTAAAAGCGGTGTTACTCAATTTGGTGTTTGCCGGTGCGTTCTTACTTTCGCCTTATTTTATGAAAGATCGTCGTCCATTGATTCAACGTTTATTTGGCCCTGTGTTTGAATTAAGCGCACAAGGCTGGAAAAAACTTAACTATGCATGGGCAGGCATGTTTGCAGTGATGTCATTTTTACACTGTTTCTTCGCTTATTTATTTTTAGATGGTAAATATTGGGGCGAATTCACCGCATTTGGTGACATGATCGTGATGTTTTCCTTTATCATTGTTCAGTTTATTGTATTGCGTAAATACTTTAAATCTTCTGAACAATAATCGAATTCGAGAACAACCATGCCATTATTTGTCGTGACCTGTACCGATCAGGAAGGTACAGTCGAAAAACGTCTTGCTACGCGCCCTGAACATTTAGCCCGTTTACAACAATTAGATGATGAGGGTCGTTTAATTGTGGCAGGTGCTATGCCTAAAGATCCAAGCAATCCACAAGCGGGTTTTTACGGCAGTACCATTATTGTTGACTTTGATAGCCGCGAAGCACTTGATGCTTGGTTAGCTGAAGAGCCATTTTTACGTGAAGGGGTTTACTCAAATATTGAAGTAAAACCATTCAACAAAGCATTCCCGAAAGGATAAAGTCGCATGCGTGTCGTCGTTTCTAGTGTTTTGGCTATTTCTTGTCTGGTCTCATATGCATGGGCGGTAGAAGCACCACCCAGCGCACCTGCTGCACCAGTAACGCCGAGTTCAGGCGCGACGACTGCCTTGCCTGCTCCTGCAACCTTACCTGCCACACGTCCAAACACACCGCCTACAGGCGCTGCCAACAGCCCTATCAATAACAAAGGGCTGACCGCTGAACAACTGGCCAAAAATAAACTACAGCAAGAAGCTGCAATTAAATCTTTGGTCAAAGACCAAGAAACACGTTTACAGCAACTTGAAAAAGCCAACTTAGCTGCTTTGGCCCAAAACCAAGAGCTGCAATTAAAAAATGATAACCTCGGTGTGCAACTACAAGTGTTACAAACTGAACGTAGCGCGCAAATGTTTTTATATGGTGCCGTTACGGTGGTGGTTGGTGTTTTACTGGGTTTTTTACTGGCTGGTTACATTTACAATAAACGCCGCCGTCAGTGGTAATTGTTTTCTTCTCGCTTTAGGTATCTTTGCTTTTGTCTCATGCAATTGTTACAGCCGACCTAGATTGGCATATGGTCGATGGTATTGAAATTCCTGTTTCCAAACAATTTGGCGATGTCTATTTTTCTAAAGACAATGGCCTCTTGGAAACTCGGCATGTCTTTTTAAATGGTAATGACTTAACTGAACGTTTGGCCGAGCTTGAGCCGCATGCTTATTTTTGTGTAGGCGAAACAGGTTTTGGTACAGGCTTAAATATCTTGGCACTTTGGCAGCTTTGGCAGCAGGTGCGCCCAGATAACAGCAGTCACTTACATGTCATTTCAGTTGAAAAATTTCCCCTAAGCAAGCCCGATTTAATACGTGCTTTAAATGCTTGGCCGGAACTGCAACCTTTAGCTGAACAATTATTGGCACAATATCCACTCCCTATTGCCGGTTGTCATCGTTTAAATTTTCCTAACGAACGCTTTAGCTTAGATTTATGGCTCGGTGATGCACATGATGTGTTTCCAGTGATTCCCAAAACCCATCAGGTCAATGCTTGGTTTTTAGATGGTTTTGCTCCCTCCTGTAATCCAGATATGTGGGAAGAACACGTCTTAAATCATATCGTTCGCTTGTCGGGCCAAGGCAGCACTTTTTCCTCATTTAGTGTAGCCGGCGTGTTAAAACGCGGTTTAAAACAACATGGCATTGCCATTTCACGCCCGCGCGGTTTTAGACATAAACGCGAAATGCTCAAAGGCATTTGGGCGACTGATTTAGAATCAACAGAAAAAAAAACACCTAAGCAACGTCAGATTGCCATTGTTGGCGCAGGAATCGCGGGTTTAAGTACAGCATGGGCCTTTGCTAGCCGTGGTCATCAAGTCACGATTTTTGAGAAAACAGCGCCTTTAAGCGGTGCCTCTGGCAATCCTTTGGCCTTGCTCAATCCTAAACTGTGCCCGATTGAACAAGCTGAGCAACATTTAATGACCCTTGCTTGGCAACATGCCATGCAACACTATGCGCAGTTTGGCGCTTTTCGTGCGCTTGAAGTGAATCAAATTGCGCTTAAAAATGCTGAAGATTTATTGGCACTCGCTGAGCAATACCCAGCTGATATATTACAAGCTCAGCCTACTGATGTCTTCATTCCCTTACCAAGTTTAAAACTCAAACATGCTGCTGCCCTTAGTCCGCAACTGTTGCATGATGAAATTCTAGCGCATTCCCATATTGTGCTAAAGATTGCTGATGTGAGCCATATTCATCATAGCCCAAAGCCACAGCTGTATAGCCACACCACCTGCCTAGGTGAATTTGATCATGTGGTGGTATGTAGTGCCCTACAAAGCGGCCAATTGTTTGACCAATATCCTATGTTAAAAGCCATTCGTGGTCAGGTCAGTTGGCTCAACAATGCAGCGCAGCCTTTAAGCTTAGATCAAGCCTATAGTTATGGTGGCTATTGTATGCAGCTAAATCCACAGCAATTGATTTTAGGTGCATCGTTTTATCCACATCGAGACGATGCTGAGGTGCTGCTTGAAGACCATCGGCATAACTTCACCTTATTAGAAAGCGTGTTTCCTGATTATGCCAAGAGCTTAGCTCCCATTGAAACTTGGCAAGGTCGCGCTTCTGTACGTGCACAGAGTTTGGATTATTTCCCGGTGCTTGGCAAAGTGCAGCCTGAACACGAGGTCTATACCTTGGCCGGACTTGGCTCAAAAGGCTTCTTATTTGCACCGCTGTGTAGTGAGATTTTAGTGGCTGAGATTTTACAGCAGGCTTGTCCTGTGCCTGAACATTTACGCCAAAAACTGCAAGTGACTCGTTTTCAAAAAAAAGTAAAAGCCAAGAAACCTTATTTTAAACCTGCATAAAAAAAGCGCCTCACGGCGCTTTTTTTTAACCCTGTTCTAAGGTAAAGCCAGCATCACGTGCAGCACGGGTGCCACCCATTAGCACTACATATTCGCGTGAACTATCAAAACCATCTAATAATTCTGCAGCACGCGGCGCTTTACTGCCACCACCACATAGAATATAAATCGGTTGATCCGCTGCCACCTGAGCTAGGCTATCTGCTGATAAATTCACGATTGGCTGATTTATCGCACCTTGAATGTGACCCTCTGCATATGAGTGTGGTTCACGAACATCCCAGATTACTGCATTTTCTGGGAACTCAAATGTTGTAATTTCTTGTTTACGGATCATTGTGCACTCCTTTGATGTAAACAACACTTGGCAAATGAAGAAAACATCCCTAGCATCTCAGATATTCTTTCCATTTGTAAAGGTCTAAACTATGCCTTCTTTTGACATTGTATCTGAATTAGAGTTATTCGAAGTAAATCATGCGGTGCAAAACACGCAAAAAGAAATTGCAACGCGCTTCGACTTCCGTGGTCAGGACGTTTCGATTGAGCTTAACGAAAAATCGAAAGAAATCAAAATTTCAACTGAAAGTGATTTCCAGTGCGAACAAGTCTACACCATGTTAGAAAATCATTTCTATAAGCGTAAAGTCGACGTACAAGCGCTAGATCCACAAAAAGCAGCTGCTTCAGGTAAAAACTTTGTACAAGTGATTAAACTTAAAGATGGTTTAGATTCTGACACTGCCAAAAAAATTAACAAAGCGATTAAAGAAAGCGGCATCAAAGCGCAATCTTCAATCCAAGGTGATAAAATCCGTGTGACCGATAAAAAGCGTGACACCTTGCAGCAAGTCATGGCATTTTTAAAAGAACAACAATTTGGTCTACCATTACAGTTTAATAACTTTAAAGACTAAATAAAAAAAATCCCGCCATCTGCGGGATTTTTTTTATTCAGCGCTTTGGCTCTCTTGCCAAGCTTTCTTTGCATCTTCAGGAATTTGACGCTTATTGCCTTTGACATCTACCGCTACAAAGGTAAATACGCCTTCAGTCACGCAGCGTGCTGGACGCGAACTGTCATGGCTATCCCACACTTCAATCTGCATTTGAATTGAAGTATTACCGACCTTTAAAATTTTGGTATAGCAGGTAATCACATCACCTACCTTCACTGGCACCAAAAAAGTCATTTGATTAATAGAGATGGTTGCACAGCGTCCTTTAGAGAAACGCTCTGCATGAATTGCACCTGCCAAGTCCATTTGCGACACAATCCAACCACCAAAAACGTCACCACTCCAGTTGGTATCGGCTGGCATTGCAATAGTTTGAAGAGATAAAGTCCCTTCTGGCTTAAGTAGATCTGACACATTAGCTCCCGGTATTGGCATTGAGATGCTGATCTAGCCACTGTTGTAGCTCACTAGATCGAAGCGCACCACTTATTCTAGCAATTTCTGTGGTTTTATTCATCAATACCAGCGTAGGAATACTACGTACATTAAACGCGCTGCTTAAACATGGATTGGCTTCAGTGTCAATTTTAGCAAACACCACATGTGGATAAGACTTGGCTACATTGGCAAAATGCGGTGCCATCATCTTACAAGGCCCACACCATTCTGCCCACAGGTCAATTAAAATCGGTAAATCACTCCCTGTAATAAATTGACTAAAGTTTTGTTCATTAAGCTCAATTGGCTCAAGTGGCACTAAAGCCCCTTGGCATTGTCCACAGCTTGGGTTGGCTTGTAATTTATCTTCAGGAACACGGTTTTTAGCGCTACATTGTGGGCAGACAATAATCATGGTTTAACTCCAATATATTGGTTTAAAAAGGCAATTTGGGTTTGTATGGCTTTATCTAAATATTCATTGTGGTAAATATCAAAATGCTGCATTTGCCATTCGTGATACTGCACATGCGGTGCAATATCGGTCGCACAGGCACGGCTGGCTTCAATTGGCACTAAACTGTCATATTGTGCAGCAATAAATAATACAGGACAGCGGATTTGACTGACCAAGCTATTGGGACGATATCGAATGAGCTGCAATAAAGCACGTGCTGGAATCTCACCGCTCCAATAATAATCAGGCTGCACAATAGAGAGATAGCCCTCATAACTCGCTGCGCCTGTTAAAAAGCTGAATTTATCTGGATCCACCACGGGTAAACGTTTAGGTTCTAGCCCCACTTTAGCACCCATATAATCTTGGCTAGAGAGCTTTAAGGCTTTGGGTAATTGTTGCAGTGGATAGAGCTTGGCTGTTTCAGCGCCATCAACAAAAGGGACTTGCGCAATCACAGCACGAATCTGTGGCAATTCTGCAGCAAGATTTAACGCATAGCCCCCACTTAAGGCTGTGCCCCAAAGTACCATGCGACTGGCATCAATCGATTTACGCGCGGCCACATGTTCTATCATCACTCGCCAATCATGTAGTTGATGTTTGAGGGACACCATTTCACGTGGTCTGCCGGTACTCCCCCCCCAATAACGATAATCAAACAGCACCACAGCATAACCGGCCTCGGCAAAACGTTTGGCATATTGCACCAACTTAAATTGGCGTAATCCCGCTAAGCCATGTGCCATAATAATCACCGCAGGTGGCTCTTTGGTCTGGGGATGGTAAAAATCCGCTGCCAACACGTCTTTATCACTTTTTACATATAGCGGTTCAACGAGATAACGATACATAAACGCCCCATGCCCACGGCTTTCAGTTTGCTGTGATTGCTTGTAAAAATTGCAACAGATTAAGGTTCAGATTTCAGCATAATGCTATCATATCTAAAAATCTATGAATCTTATGATGGAGTAAAACGATGAGTGATCAAGTAGGCTTTGCCGGTCAAATTGGTGCAGAACATGTCAGCCAAGTGGTAGAAAAAGGTTTTAAATCAATCATCAATAATCGCCCAGATCTAGAAGGCGGCCCTGAGCAACCCACCAGCGCCCAAATTGAAGAAGCTGCACGCGCTGCGGGTTTAGATTATGTCTATCAGCCTGTGGTTGCGGGTCAAATTACCGAACTAGATGTGCGTGCTTTTGCTAATCATTTTAATGAATTGCCAAAGCCAGTATTGATGTTCTGCCGCACAGGTAATCGCTCAAATAATTTGTATCAACTTGCTAAACAGATGGACTTACTCGATGACTAAGCACTTTTTTGCAAGTGTCATAACAGCACTGTGTTTAAGTTTGACCAGTCCAAGCTTTGCACAAAACCAAGATACAGTTCTGAGTAAAACACTGACTTCAAACGTCAGTGTCACAGGGCAGATGAATACTGATAAATTTAAACAGTTAATGCAGCAAGGTTTTAAATCTGTCATCGTCAACCGTCCTGACCAAGAGCCTGGTAATCTGGTGACTGTGGATCAATTGCGCAGCATTGCTGAACAGGCCAAAGTCAGTGTGATTTACCAACCTGTCGTGAGCGGTAAAGTTTCTCAAACAGACGTGGTTGAGTTTGCTAAATATTATAATGAGCTTCCTAAACCTATCCTGATGGTGTGCCGTAGCGGTACACGCTCGAAAGCACTTTTCGATCAGGCTAAAGCACAAGGCTTATTACATGAATAAATTATGCTTGATTTTACTCTGCTGTCTTTCTCTAGCAGCATGTAGTTCAATGCAACTACGACCAACCGCCAGTGTAATGGTTGGCAGTAGTCTTTAATCGTATAATCTGCAGATAATATGGCGCTATATGCGCCATATTTTATCTGTGCTATCTTTAAGCATTATTACATTTCATATACATAATTATTTTGGGGCTTTTATGAAATTGGTTCAGGGTACGTTGGCAATCGCATTATCTACATTATTGGTTGCGTGTGGCGGTGGCGGTAGCAGTGGTTACTATGACAATAACAACAGTAGTAATAATGGCGGTGGCACAACTCAGCCCCCTGCAGTTGATCTAGTCGCAGCAAAAGCACAATTAGACGTTTTAAAGCGCGAAGGTCAGTATTTATTTGGTAATTATGATCCAAATGATGCCGATGCTCAAAAAGGCTATATCGACCATGCTTTGGATACATTCACACAAGGCCCACTACAACTTGCACTTGACGCGCGTAAAGCCTTTGAACAAAATCCAAATGCATTTTTAACCTTTGATAAATGTGTCGCTGAAGGAATCTATTCAAATACCAAATGTCATGTATTGATTGATGATGCACATATTAAATCAGTATTAAATAGCATAAATAAAGATAAATACACAGATTGGGACTTTGATGTTGTTGATCAAGATATTGCTGGCTTAAAAGTTGATAATGAGCAAGTAGATCGCTTCACTGGTAAAACAATCATTGTTATTTTTGATAATCAGAATGCTGATAAACGCTATAACGATATTTGGGTAAGCGGTGTATTTGCTTATCCATTTAAGCAGTCTTGGGGCTTAGAACAGGTTGATCAACTTCGTGTAGTTTCTATGTCAACTGACAATAGCGAGTACAATATTACCCTCACATATGATGACCAAACTGAAGAAACAAAGGGTGCTGTGAGCATTTATAAAGATCCAACATCCTCAGATGGCGAATTATATACTTTACAAAATAATTCAGGCTTTGAAGTCCTGATTAACGACAATCCAAATACACCTAATGTTGAACCAGTGACCTTTACTATTAACTCTGTACCAGGAGATGCAACAGCTTTCTCAACTTATCGAGTTAATAAAGATTTAATTCATAGTCTTGATCTTAAAAATGTGACAGCAATTAATGGTCAACGTATTGAGAATGAAACACCTAATACGAATGTACAAAGTTTAACAGGCAGTATGAAACTCTCAGGTCTAGATATTTTCACTTTTAAAAATAGTAAAACTGCAAAGACGTTAAATTTTGAGCATAGTTTTGATGAATTTACTTTTAAAGGGCAATCCATTAAGAATGGCACTAAAGTCACTACTACTTTAACGCAGCCAAGTGGCTTAAGCTATTAATGTAAGGATTTGCAATTAAACCCTCATTCATGAGGGTTTTTTTATATAGTAAAAATATCATTATACAAACGACCTCTTACAACAATGTACGACATTATTATTATTGGTGCAGGTACAGCAGGCATCTCAGCGTATAAACAAGCTGTTCGGCACACTCAAAATATTCTCATCATCAACGCTGGACCTTGGGATACTACCTGTGCACGGGTAGGATGTATGCCAAGTAAAGTACTGATTTCCTCAGCCAATCGTATGCATGAGATACAACATGCCAATCATTTGGGACTAACTGTAGAGTCAAAAATTGATACCTCACAGGTCATGCCACATGTACGTCAGCTACGCGATCATTTTACCCAAGCCACTTTAGATGATGTAAACACATGGCCTGAGCAGCATAAGATTTCAGGAACAGCACGCTTTATCAATGCCAATACTGTTGAAGTCAACGGTCAGCACTATCAAAGTAAAAGCTTTATTTTAGCGGTAGGTTCACGCCCAAACTACGAACCACACTGGAAGCAGGAATTAGGTGATCGCTTAATTACATCCGATGACATTTTCGAGTTAAAAGATTTACCACAATCTTTAGCCGTCATTGGCAGTGGTGTTATTGCAATTGAGTTGGCACAAGCCATGCAACGTCTAGGCGTACAAGTGACTATGTTTGCGCGTAGTCGTAAAGTGGGTTCACTCACTAGCCCAGCCCTACAACAACTGGCTCAACAGACATTAGGCCAAGAATTAGATATTCGCTTTGAAACTGTACCTAATGAAATATTAAAACGAAATGGCAAAGTCGAGCTCAGTTATCAAGAGCAAAATCAAACTAAGACACTTGTTGCAGATTATCTTTTAGTAGCTACAGGACGTAAAAGTCTATTAACAACCCTCAAACTAGAAAATATTCAGCCAGAATTTGCTGATATTAAACAATTGCCCGTTGATCCAAACACTAAGCAACTGGGCAACACCCCTATCTTTATTGTAGGTGATGCACATACCACCACCCCTATTCAGCATGAAGCCGCACATGAAGGCAAAATGGCAGTTCAAAACTGCTTGAATTATCCAAAAACCCATAACATTAAAAACTTAACCCCATTAGGAATTGTATTTAGCGAACCTCAAATGGCCAGTGCGGGTCAAAATTATAAGCAGCTGAAGCAACATAATATTGATTTCGTTACCGGCTTTGTCAGCTATCAAAAACAAGGCCGAGCTCGTGTAATAGCTAAGAATCAAGGTGGCGTAGAAATTTATATTGCCAAAAATGACCGTAAAATTTTAGGTGCAGAGCTGTTTGGGCCATCTGCAGAACATCTGGCCCATCTGTTAGCTTGGCTGATTGATCAAAAAGCCACGCTTGAAGATGCTTTAAATCAACCTTTTTATCATCCAACCTTAGAAGAAGGCTTAAGAACCGCCTTAAAGCATGCCAGAAGACAATTAAATTGAATTGCAAAAAGCCAACAACAGCTGACTTGACGCTAAGTCACATCAAATTTAGCATCACAACGCGTTTATGAGCATGAGTTAAAATATTGAAATTTTTAGCGTTAAAAGCTGTAACTTTATCGGGTGTTTTATTCACCCTAGTTGGCTGTAATAGTCTACATGGTTCTTTTCAGCAACGTTCACAGCAACTTGCACAAGGGATACAAACTGCCTATCAAGTTCCGAGTCAAACTGCGCAAGTTGTTGCACCGCTAATTTTACACAATGCTGAGCAATATGATCTGCCGCCGCTCACCTTAGCAGCACTGATTCAACAAGAGTCGAGTTACCGTAACCATGTTACGTCTCCTGCAGGTGCTGTGGGCTTAACTCAAGTGATGCCACGTTACTGGCAACAAACATGCCCAGGCGATTTATATGAACCCAGTATTAATGTGGCCTGTGGCAGTTTAATTTTAGCCAAATACCAACAATCAAGTGGTAGTTTAAAAAAAGCTTTGGCCTATTATAACGTAGGCCCAAGTGGTTATGAAAATAGCTGGAAAATGAAACGTCAGGGCAAAAAATACGCAAAACAAGTGAAACAAAAGCAAAAAGTATTAAAGTCTGCACTATAAAAAAAGCCCAATCGGGCTTTTTTCACATTTATAAATGCTAATTTTTTTATAGGCGAAAAAAAATCCCCCGATCAACGATCGGGGGATTTTTAGAATAATGAGCTGGCGATGACTTACTCTCACATGGGTAACCCCACACTACCATCAGCGCTAAGAGGTTTCACTTCTGAGTTCGGGAAGGGATCAGGTGGTTCACTCTTGCTATTGTCGCCAGCACAACTTGGATGCTTACTCATCAGGTCTTACAAATGCCTAACTTTCGTCAAATGAGTTATTAACAGGATATATCTGAGTCGTCTATTTTGTTCG
>NZ_JCAKMW010000015.1:0-86249 GCF_059515805.1 Acinetobacter sp. CY05
CCTTCACGGATCGCAAAACGTAGACCTGGGTCCATTGCGATTGGGTGGATTAATTCTACTGACATTTCTACGTTGTCACCAGGCATAACCATTTCAACGCCGTCTTGAAGAGAGATTGCGCCAGTTACGTCAGTTGTACGGAAGTAGAACTGTGGACGGTAACCGTTAAGGAATGGAGTATGACGACCACCTTCTTCTTTAGAAAGTACGTATACTTCTGCGTCGAATTTAGTGTGTGGCTTGATCGCACCTGGTTTAGTTAATACTTGACCACGTTGAACGTCTTCACGCTTAGTACCACGTAGAAGAACACCACAGTTCTCGCCCGCACGACCTTCGTCAAGAAGTTTACGGAACATTTCTACGCCAGTTACAGTTGTTTTAACTGTGTCTTTGATACCAACGATTTCAACTTCTTCGCCTACTTTCACGATACCTGATTCAACACGGCCAGTGACTACTGTACCACGACCAGAAATAGAGAATACGTCTTCGATTGGCATTAAGAATGCTTTATCGATTGCACGTTCTGGTTCTGGGATGTAAGAGTCAAGCGCTTCAACAAGAGCTACAACAGCTGATTCGCCGTATTGACCTTGGTCACCGTTAAGTGCAGCTAAAGCTGAACCACGGATGATTGGAGTATCATCACCTGGGAAGTCGTAAGTAGAAAGAAGTTCACGAACTTCCATTTCTACTAATTCAAGAAGCTCTTCGTCGTCTACAAGGTCGCATTTGTTTAAGAATACAACGATGTAAGGTACACCTACCTGACGAGAAAGAAGGATGTGTTCACGAGTTTGTGGCATTGGACCATCAGTCGCAGCACATACAAGGATCGCACCGTCCATTTGAGCAGCACCAGTAATCATGTTTTTAACATAATCGGCGTGGCCCGGGCAGTCTACGTGAGCGTAGTGACGGATTGGAGAATCGTATTCTACGTGTGAAGTATTAATTGTAATACCACGTGCTTTTTCTTCTGGTGCTGAGTCAATTGCAGCGTAGTCTTTCGCTTCGCCACCAAATTGTTTAGCACATACAGTTGCAATCGCAGCTGTTAAAGTTGTTTTACCATGGTCAACGTGACCAATTGTGCCCACGTTAACGTGTGGCTTATTACGTTCAAACTTAGCTTTAGCCATGTTTATGATCCTCGTTTACGTCGAACACAATCCTGAGTAAAACCCAGCTCCGACATAGCGTTTTAAAAAACCAAACTTCAAATACTTGAAAAGCAGACTAAATAGCCTGCTTTTTGGAAATCTTGTGCAACTTGAGTTGCTAAACTGTATCTGGAGCTCTTATCGAGATTTGAACTCGAGACCTCTCCCTTACCAAGGGAGTGCTCTACCACTGAGCTATAAGAGCAAAATTTTGTACTTCATCATAATGGAGCGGGAGACGAGGGTCGAACTCGCGACATGCAGCTTGGAAGGCTGCCGCTCTACCAACTGAGCTACTCCCGCACTATGTTGGTACATCCACTTGTGAAGTCTTAAAATTGGTGGTGAGAGAAGGATTCGAACCTTCGAAACTTTCGTAGCGGAGTTACAGTCCGCCCCCTTTGACCGCTCGGGAATCTCACCATTTTTACACTTACATCAGTGTTCGTTCTTTACTTTAACTACTCAACTCTCTAAGATGGTGCCGGCACACGGATTCGAACTGTGGACCTACTGATTACAAGTCAGTTGCTCTACCAACTGAGCTATGCCGGCTCTTTCTTAGTGTTTCGTGCGTTTCGCTTCGGAACGATGAGCAGTTTAGCAAAATTTAAAATGTATGCAAGCCTTTTTTTTAAAAAAATCAAAAAAAACCTATAAAATTAACGCATTTGACGATAATTCAACCGATTTGATCACTGCGCGAGCTTTTATTTGCGTTTCTTGCCATTCAGATTCAGGATTTGAGTCATAAACAACGCCTGCACCCGCCTGAACATAGACCTTATTTTCACGAATTACACAGGTTCGAATCGCAATCGACATGTCCATTTCGCCATGCCAGCCTAAATAACCGACAGCGCCACCAAAAATTCCACGTTTTACCGGCTCAACTTCATCAATAATTTGCATGGCACGAATTTTTGGTGCACCAGAAAGTGTTCCTGCGGGGAAAGTTGCTTTAAAAACATCCAAAGCATCCACATCATCACGCACTTCAGCTTGCACATTCGAAACAATATGCATGACATGCGAATAACGTTCGATCACCATTTGATCAGTGACTTGCACTTTACCGATTTTGGCAATGCGTCCAACGTCATTACGTCCCAAATCAATCAGCATTAAATGCTCAGCAATTTCTTTTTCATCTGAAAGCAAATCTTTTTCTAAGGCTAAATCTTCTTCTTTAGTCTTGCCGCGTGGTCGTGTACCCGCTAAAGGTCGTACTGTGGCAATGCCATTTTCTAAACGCGATAAAATTTCAGGTGATGAACCGACAATATGGAAAGGCTGATTATTTTCTAAGGTCTGTCCTTGCACCAAAAATAAATACGGTGATGGATTTAAGTGGCGTAAAGCGCGATACACCTGTAAAGGTTCGCCATCAAAGTCCGACACCATACGATGCCCAGGTACCACTTGCATCACATCACCCGCTTTAATGTACTCTTTAACCTTGGCAATAGACGCTAAAAATTCTTGTTTACCCGTTAAAGACTCAAATTTTGGTGGCGTATGTGCTTTAGCTTGTAATACCACAGGCTGCGCTAGTAATGCCTCTAAGGCATCAAGTTGCGTCTGCGCTTTGTCATAAGCTTCAGCATCGCTGCTATCGGCATGTACAATTAAAAATAAGGTGTCTTTTAAGTTATCAAATACAATCACAGTTTTAGACAGCATCATCCAAATATCAGGCAAACCGACAGGATCGGCTTCAGGCATATTGTTTAGCTTAGGTTCGATATAACGCACTGCGTCATAGCCAAAGTAGCCAACTAAACCTCCTGTAAAGCTTGGCAGCTGGGGTAAATCGGCTTGGGTAGGCACTTTAAACTGTGCTTGGAAGTCGCGGATATATTGAAAAGGATCTGAACAGGCTTGCTTTTGAACGCTGCCATCGGCGTGTTGTACGCTGAGTTGACCGTTATTGCAGGAAAAAACTGTTGATTCACCTAAACCAATAATCGAATAACGCGCCCAGTTCTCACCGCCTTCTACAGATTCGAATAAATAAGCTTGTTGATGCTGTTTTAAGCGGGCAAATACCGAAAGCGGAGTTTCGGTATCGGCAAGGCGTTGGCGGTAGACAGGAATTAAGTTATAGCCTTGCGCTGCAAGTTGGCTAAATTGTGCTTGTGTAGTCATGTAAGGTCTCTATATCGATTTATGGGCTAGATGAAAAATTTGCAAATACAGAGCATCGCCATCGAAAAACCATACATTCATTCATTAGAGCATCCTTAACTGATTTTTTATCTACCGCTAAAATATTTAAACCAACAATTCGGTTAAGTTATCAACCACTTGTTGCGGCTGACAATCTAAAATATTTTCACCATGATTATAGCCATAGCTGACCACAATACAATCAACTCCTGCACGGCGTGCTGCTTCTACATCATTGACAGAATCGCCAATCATTAAAACTTGGGCTTTGGTTACGCCATAATGCTCAACACAGTGCAATAACTGACGTGGATGTGGTTTACGCTCAGTAAAGCGGTCACCACCAATTACATCAGCAAAATAATCATTCATCCCTAACTGTTCGACAATCATACGCGCAGGTGCTTCAGGTTTATTGGTGACACAAACCAAAGTTTTGCCTTGGGCTTTACCCCATGCCAAAAATTCCATAATGCCGTCAAAGGGCTTGGTATCGACACAAGGATCAGCGTTATAGATGTCTAAAAAGGTATCTAACAGTTGTTTATGCTGTGCAGGATGAACTTCGCCCACTAAATATTGCAAAGTGCTTTGGCAAAACAGCGCTGTGCCTTTACCAATCCAGACGCGTACTTGTTCTTCGGTTACATTAGGCAATTGCAGCACGTTTAAGCTCATATTCATGGCGCGATATAAATCAAAGGCTGAATCGACTAAGGTGCCGTCTAAATCAAATAAAATCACTTGACGTTGATCAAGTTTAGCAACTGACATATTGTTTCCCTCAAAAATAAAGGCATGCGATGGCATGCCTTGTTATTGTTATGCGTGCAAATATTATTTAAACATCACAAAGGCTAACACTGCGATGATGATGATCGCAATCACCGTCATTAAGCCAACTGTGGTATTTTTTTGCTGTTCTTGTGCCGCTTCTACGCGTGATTCTGGTTGTTCAACTGGCACAGGCTTTGGCTCAGGTGTGGCCGCAGTTAAGTCAACACCTTCAGGAATCGGTGCAGGCTTTGGCACACCCACGTTGGTTGGCATCCCATCACGGCTTAATTGCACCGAGGCATCACGCTCTTTTAAGCTTGGCATACCTTGCTCATTCATTTGCTTGGCAGGTGATACTTCTTTGACTGCTTCTTCAACCGATTTCTCTAAAGCAGGATCGACAGTGAGCTCTTGCGCTGGGGCAAGCACAGAGAATTTAATACTGGCAAACTGTACGATATCACCATCTTTTAACAACACTTGTTCGCTAATACGATTGTCATTAACAAAAGTGCCGTTTGAAGAGGCTAAGTCTTGTAGCCAAAGTGCATCTTCTACGCGTAGAAATGCTGCGTGCTTACGTGAAATTTCACTCGACTGTAATACGATGTCCGCAGCCTGATGACGTCCGACCAACATATCACGGTCGATGCTAATTTCTTGGCCAGCAAGTTCAGCTGAAATCGCTTGTAATTTCCAAGTCATGAAATAAGTCTCTCGTGTGATTTTTTCACCATCATAACATGCTGTTTACTGTGCCTCATTAGTCACAGGGCGAATTGTGGTGGTGGTTACGGTATTTTTTGTACGCTCTACCATGGGCTCAATCGCAACAGGTGTCGTCACTGCTGTACTGGCACTACTCGTAGGTGCTGAGGGTACATTTTGATAAGGACTATCTTTTGCTGCTTTAGATACAGGCAAACGCTGTAAATAAACATCATCAATATTCTCAGGCAGTTTGGCAAAGTTGCCATCGCCATCCATCGCCAATTGCAGACTATACAGATGATCATAACGACGCTGCGAAATACGACGTACATCGGCACTATCGCCCACAATGGTCGGGTGGATAAACACCAATAAGTTGCGTTTTTCATTGAGTGACGCGTCAGAACGGAATAAGCGCCCAATCCCCGGTAATGAACCCAAACCTGGTACAGATTGACGAGTATGTACTGAGTTATCAGAAATTAAACCGCCCAAGACAATGGTTTGTCCATGTTCAGCTAAGATTGCGGTTTTAATGGCACGTTTACTGGTGACTAAATCTTGCGCCTGACCTTTGTCTTGTACCGCAGAGACTTCTTGTTCGACTTCTAAACGAACTGTGCCACCTTCACCAATATGTGGAATCACTTTTAGGGTCACACCCACGTCTTTACGTTCTACCGTGGTATAAGGATTGACACCACTGGTGGTCGTTGCTGCCGAACCTGTAACAAAAGGTACGTTTTGACCCACTACAATATAGGCTTCTTCATTGTCCATGGTGACAATAGACGGGGTCGACAGTAAATTAGATTTGGTCTTTTCTTTTAAGGCTTGAATTAACGCACCATATAAACGCCGTGAACCATTACTGCCTTCACGATAATCACCTAATACTAAGGACGTCCCCGCACTGCCTGCTGCAGCGGCACCTAGTCCTGCTGCACCCCCCGTTAAATAACCGGCAGCTAAGTTACCTAAACTTGAACCCACATTATCAAAGTTAATTAAACCCACACCGCTGCTAATATCACCGAGTGCCCATTGCACACCAAGTTGATCAGCATCGTTGCCTTCAACTTCAATAATCGCGGCTTCAATTAACACTTGCTGACGACGAATATCAAGTTGCTGAATTGCCGACTCAATTTCACGCATTAATTGTGGTTCGGCTTTAACCACCAGAGCATTCTGGCTTGGATCCGCAATAATACTCACACCCTCAGCGCTAAAACTGGTCAGATTGTTATTGTTGTTACTACTTGAGCTACCTAAATTAATACTTGGGGTATTAATACTGCTTGAGCCGTTATTGCTGCTTGAGTTACTGCTATTGCTATTGCTATTTGTAGTATTGCTATTGTTACTGTTATTCACCGCTTGACCTGTGACCAAGCCTTGTAAAATATTTGCCAGTTTATCGGCACTGGCATATTTTAAACGGAAGACTTTTAGACCACCTAAACGATCTGCTGCAGGTACATCTAAGGTTTCAATCATTTGGCGAATACGTTTACGTGTTGCAGTATCCCCTTTGACTAAAATACGGTTAGTACGCGTATCTGCCATTAAACGCACGCGTGAACCTTTGATATCTTTGGCAGCACCGGTTGAGCTCATGCCCTCTAACAAACTCATCATTTCTTCAGCTTGACTGGAATGCAACCGAATGGCTTCAAAATCATTTTGTCCTGTGCCATCTAAATTACGCACAATACTTTCAAGCTGATAAATATTGCTGGCACGATCTGAAATAATTAAAGCATTGGTGCCCGGCACTGCAGCCAGATGCGCAAATTGCGGCATTAAAGGCCGTAAAGCCGGAATTAAATCATTCGGATTGGTATTATCGAGCCACAGCACTCGGGTGACAATTTGGTCGCCACCGGCACGATGACGCGCATCAAATGGGATGCCTGAACTTTTGACATTACTGTCTGGCACCAACTTAATGGTATTGCCCGATGGAATCGCCACCACCCCATTGACATTGAGCACGCCTAAAAACAGGTCATAGACTTCGGCTTTATTCAGTGGTTCATTGGAAATCACGGTGACATTGCCGCGTACTCGCGGATCTACAGCAAAGTTTTTACCTGTTATATCTGCAACTTCATTAATAAAGGCGGTTAAATCCGCATCACGTAAGTTAATTTTCCATGTTTGTGCTGATACTGCAGTGCTCGCCATAACAAGGAGCGGTGCTGCTACGACCAAGCCCCAAGCACGCTCATGATTAAATAAAGCCATCATCTACCGAATTTCCTTGCGCTGATTGTGCATCAGTTTAAATCTTGTTGAATAGTAATCACTTGATCACCACGTTGTACTTCGAGTTTGACCTGTCCAGACTGACGCGCTTGTTCTAAGAGCTGCGCCTCATTTTGTCCGGCGCTTAAACGCTGTCCATTTAAAGACAAAACGCGATCACCCGGTTGTAAACCTAATTTGCGTCTTAAGACCAGTGGCGTACGAGCACTAACTTGATAGCCCTCTCCACCATCGCTGGTTGCGCCCATAGTTTGTAAATATTGCTCACGATTTTGTTGCAATTGCTGCACCGCTTGACCCATAGCTTGTTCTGTATTGCTTGGTGTCAAGGCAGCGGTAGAAGGTGCTGGTGCTGGATTCTGCTGCGCCTTGAAAGACAAATCCTGATTTAGATTTTCCATCGTAGCCATTTTCAGTATTTCTGTGGCACCTGTTGGGCTACGTAAAATCACTTTATCCCAATACACTTCGGCGAGTTGGTAGTTGCTATCCGCAATAAACTCCCCTACACGATAACGCTCTGCCACATTATTGGCTTTAATGACCGCTGAAGAAAATTGACTCGGTGAACCAATCACCACGCCATGCAAACTCATATTTGAATTAGTGATTGCAGCCGGTGCTTGATTGGCTTTAAACAAGGCAAAATGACTAATATTGGGTACACTTGCTTGTTGTGAGCCTAAATTTACCCGTTCAAATTGCATAGCTTGCATAGGGGCTAGCACCAACCAAAATAAGGTCGCTAATTTCCAACATAAATAAATTAACAACAGCGCAAAAATAACCGGTGCAACTTGATCGAGTTTTTTAAGATCCAATTGATCACGCCAATGACGCATTAGTTCAACCCTCTAAATAGAGGTTGGCGGGTACTCAGTACATACGTATCTAAACCTGCTTTACCCTGATAAGAAGGGACATTTAAGAGTAAGCGCTGTGTCAATTGCACATCCAGCATCATCTGTTGATCTAGGCTCAAATTCAGCATTTTTTGTTCACGATTGTCACGCCCATCGAGGACCAATTTGCCCTCATGTGCAGCTAAATTGGCTTTTAACATGGGTACATTCATGCGTTCTTGGCGCTCAGCATAACGATATAAAAGTTCGCCACCAGCCCAATTGACTTGACCTTGCGCTTGTATAAAACCTTGCTCGGGCTTGTAGTGCAGAGATACGTCTTCAAGTTGCAAGTGATTGGATGGCCACTGCCATGCAGCTAAATTTTTTAAAGTATCTGGCGCAACTTGACCATTCAAATCTTGGATGATGATTTTTTTCCCCAAGCTATAGGCCATCACGCCTTCTAACTGGCTTTGTCCGCTATGCAAATCAAGATTGGCTGCTGCACGTAAGCGTAAAAGATCTAAAGGACGCACTTGCCATTTCAGCAAACCACGGAGCTGCCCTTTACTCCAATCCGCTTGACCGGACCAGATGTTGCCACTGATATTGTGTAGGCTGTGCTGTTTTGGATAAAACTTTGCCACAAGCCAAGCTGCTGGCACTTGCAGCAACACACAGATTAAAAACGTCAAGGCGGCAAATAACCACCAATGCAGCATTTTGGGCTTTTTCATCATCCCTGAACAACCAATCGCATTTTGTATTTTACCTTGGGATATTTTTTCATCAGCATGCCACATTATGCATAATTTTCTAGGTACGCCAATTCTAAGCCATAAAAAAACCAAGCACATTGGCTTGGTTTTAATAATCTAAACGACTTTTATGAACAACTGATGAAAACTCAGATTAAAAAGTCTTCTAATTTAGCCCCTTTTTCAAGCTCAGCGACTAACCAACGTGGTTGTTTACCACGACCCGTCCATGTATCTGACGGATTATTTTTATTACGATAACGTGGTTCTACTGCTTTACGTGTGCTTTTCTTACGTTTTTGCGCACCAAATTCTAAAATCTGTTCAATGCTTAAACCGACATTATCAGCAATCGCCGTAATTTGATTATAAGCGTCTTCAATTGCCTGATCTTTCTTTGAGGCAATTAATAACTCTGCTTCTGCTTGTAAACGCTTTAATTCTTCCACTGATAAATTGCTAATATCTGGCATTTTCCTACTCCACAATTATTTATTCATTTACTCGAGTTGTTGGCATCTTATTTTTATTAAAAGAAAGATTCAACACGTGGATATAATAAATAACAATACATCTACATAATAGGCTTTTACTGTATTTATTTTAACTCTGGATGCAGTTTTAATATACTTTGCCTTAATTCATGAGGAATTAAAGTTTTCTCACCTGTTTTTTTATTCAACATTACTTGTACTGCTTCACCTATTGCCACTACACGCTGTTGCTCCGTGCTGTATAACAAATAACTCATGCGTAAGGCACTATTTCTTATTTCTTCTACTCTCACCCCTATTTTTAATACATCTGGATAAACCGTTGGGCTTAAATATTTGCACTGGCTAAGCGCAATCACTGTATTAATATCATGACGTCTTAATTTGAGTTGATCGATAAAATAAATTCGTGCATTTTCCATGTAGCGGTAATAAACCACATTATTGACATGTCCTAATGCATCCATGTCACCCCAGTCCACACGCTGTTCAAATAGCACTGGATAATCATCTAGTTTTAACATTTTTTAATCCATGGTTAGTTTTTTATTGCAATCTGATGTGTGTTATTTTCAAAGATTATATTGAGTTGCTGCAATAAATTGGGCTGTTGTTTTAATGCCTGTTGTACTCTTAAATAACTCATTAATACATGCTCAGGGTATAAATGCAGAAGTTGCTCTGCTTCAGCTTCTCTATAGGTTGCTTGATAAACATAATATTTGGCAAAATTTAACACCGGCACACTCAGATATTGCTGTTCCCACAGCATAATATGTTGCTCAATCTCGGCATAATCTGGTTGTGGTTGGCGTAACTGCTGCTGTAACCATAAATAGAAAACTTCTTCATGAAATTGCTGTGCTAGTAAATGCTGTGCTAATACTTGCTGCTCATGTTGCATATCCGCTAAACGTGTCAAAATTCGCAACCAGCATAATTTTACAGCTGCGTCTTTAGCCTCTAAATCTGTGCTGACCGCAATGTACCGCTGTTTAAGGTATTCAAGATCCTCTTGACTTGCTTGCTCAAATTGCTGCAAAACTTGTTCCAACCATTGGACTTTGGTTTCTGTGGCCAAATGTCCATATTGCGTTGCGCGTAAATATACCCAAGGAAATTGCAGGGCAAAACGCCCCCACAAGGCAATCAGACGTTTTTGATACGCTTGTGCGACGTCTTCAAGCCATGGCGATAATGCGTGTTGATTTAAAAACTCAAGGTGGGTGAGCGCTTGTTCAGCATCACCTTGCGCCAAATAAATTTCGATTCTTTGCAGTTCAGACAATTCAAATGCCATGGCGTGGGTATGATTTAAGGCCAAGAGTGCTTTTTGGCTTTGACCTTGCATATTGGCTAACTTGGCCTGCATAACCCCTTGTAATAACGCTGACTGTTGAAAGGCTTGTTGAATAAAAGCTTGTTGGTCACGTCCAGCATCCAATAACCAAATAACCGCCAACTGTTCATAAGGGTGTAAGTTTTTAAAATTGAGTAAGTTTTCTCTTTTGCGCTGTTCACGACTTAAATAACCTTTGACCAAATACCATAAACTTTGTGCCAAAAGACTCAGGAACGCTAAAACAATAAACAGGACCCAAAAGTTGCTTTGAACTTGCCAGTTACGCCAATATAAATAGACATAGCCTGCACCATGCCCATAACTCAACACACTTAAGATTGCAAAAGCCAGTAAAGTAATCATGGCATAGGCAAGTAAAATTTGGCGCATGACTTATCTCAGTAAAGCTCGGGTGGTCAATACAGGAGGAACCAAGCGAGTTAAAGCTTTGGCTCGTTCAATTTTTTGTAAAATTTGCTGGGCTTTTTGATCAGGCAACTGCTGTAAGTTTTTACTCACAATGGTCATTTCTTGCTGGTAGGCTAAATATTGTCCCTGCAATAACATCTGACGTGCCAGTAAAATGTGCAACTGTGCCTCTTTTAACACAAATTGGCGCTGCATCAGAAGATGCGAGGGTTGATCGACTGACTCTACTTGCAACCATTTTTGCCAAAATGCAGCTTTAGGTTCATGAGGAACCGTTAAATTCTGCTGACGAATTTCAGTACTGAGTACGCTGTCGAGTTGTTGCAGCAGCTGATTTATATGTTGCTGTTGTTGCTGACGCGTATTTACAAAATTTTGAATATCTTGCCGATCTTTTAAAATAGCTGCAGCCAAGGCTGCTTTTAAGCTATCAGAAACACTCGATTGTGTTAAATCAGCTTGTAAATGACTGAGTTTTTCTAAAGCATAGGTATACTGTTGCTGTTTTAAGGCAAACTCAACCAAATCCAGTTGCTGTTGAATCAGGACCAGTGGATGAATTGTGCTCCCTTGATCAGTCGGGGCAAGTGGCGCCGGAGTCTGCTCTGTATCACGCTGTAAGGCCACTAAACGATCATTTAAACTGGCATTACGCTGTTGAGCCTGATGTAAACTTTGCTGCATATGCAGTTGTGCTTGCGTCAACTGCATCACATCATAACTGAGTTTAACCAACCAGCCCAACAGCACAATACCCAATAAGATCAAGACCTTCTTCATGCTTTTCCTTCATCTTTATTTAGCTTGGCCATAATACTGTCCGGTTGAAGCTGTGATACTTCAATAATTTTAAACTCATTACGGTGCACAGCACGATATTGACCAAGTAAGCTCGCCAAACGTGTCCCCAACACCACATATTGCGCCCGAGCAATCACAGCTGGATGTGCTTTTAAGAGTGCTAACCAATTATGCCAACTGGCCTCACTACTGATTAACACCGTATATTCAGGTTGCTTTCGAAGCTGCGCTAATAGCGTTTGAATGAGTGTTTTACTGTGTACAGGACAATCACGTTGATACAACAACATATTCACAATTTGCATTCCTGCCTCTTGTAATTGTTGCATCATAAATTGTCGCCCACCTTCGCCACGCCAAAAAGCAATACGACTGCCTCGCGCTAAATGTTGCAGACTTGGCAGCTGTAACATCCCTTCCGAGGTTTCTAGTTCAGGAATATGGGCTTGAATCCCATATTTTGCCAAAGCTTGAGCTGTCTTTAGCCCCACCGCCACCCATTCCACTTGGGCTAAATCCACCACAGATAAACCACTTTTGGCTAGATATTGCATGCTAATCTCAACTGCGGTAGGGCTAACCACCACAATCACTTGGCTGCTGGGCAATTGCTGATATAAGCTAGCCAACGCAGGTGTGTATGGGAAGGCTTGTAATTCAAGTAATGGCAACTCAAAAACATCAATCTGCTGTTTTGACAGTGCCAGAGACAAAGCTGCGGCACGATCATGCGGACGGGTATTAATAAACAGCATATTATTTTTGATAGAGGGCTTGTAGCAACTCGCCTGCACCTTGCGCCAATAAGTCTTTAGCCAGTGCCACACCAAGTGCTTCGGCTTGCTCTGGCTGACCTTGCACGTGTGCCTTTAATAGAGTTTGACCATCTACACTGCCAACCCGGCCTTCAAGCTGAATTTCGCCATTTTCTAGGGTGGCATAAGCTGCAATAGGCACTTGGCAACCACCTTCTAAATAAGCGTTAAAGGCGCGTTCGGCACGTACACACACATCAGTTTCAGCATGCATAAGTGGCATAATTAAATCCAATACCGCTTGGTCATTGCTACGGCATTCCAAACCTAAGGCACCTTGCCCCACTGCAGGCAAGCTAACTTGGGCATCTAAGCTATGACGGATACGCTCAGGCATTTCAAGACGTTTTAAGCCAGCACTGGCTAAAATGATGGCATCATATTGACCTGCGTCAAGTTTAGATAAACGTGTGCCGACATTGCCGCGTAGATCCAAAATTTCTAAATCAGGACGCGCCTGTAAAATTTGACACTTACGACGTAAACTTGAAGTGCCCACTTTAGCACCTTGCGGTAAATCAGCAAAACTTGCATAAGTATTAGAGACAAAAGCATCCAGTGGATCTTCGCGCTCGCAAGTCACGGCTAGCGCTAAACCTTCAGGCAGCGCCATAGGTACATCTTTCATTGAGTGCACCGCTAAATCTGCACGTCCATCAAGTAATGCAGCTTCTAATTCTTTGACAAATAAACCTTTACCGCCAATTTTTGCCAATGGGGTATCTAAAATTTTGTCGCCCTGAGTGACAAACGTCACTAACTCCACGGTTAAATCCGCATGTAAGCGCTCTAAACGTGCACGAATATGCTCTGCTTGCCAAAGTGCAAGTGGACTTTGTCGAGTGGCAATTTTCAGGGTTTTCATAGGCTATTAAATCTTTATTGCAATATGTTTAAACTTAACCTGATCCCTTAAAAATGCAAGCAGATTTATTGCTTTTACAACTTTTGAATACGTTCCCGTAGATGAGGTAAATGCCGACGACTGACTGCCAAACGTTCCTCTAAATCACGACAACGCACTTGATATTGCCCTGCACCTAAAATTTCTAAGCCTTCTAAATAGGCAATAGAGACCAACGCATTACGATGAATGCGAATAAATTGATCAGCAAATTCTTGTTCTAAATCTTTTAAGGTTTCGTCTATGAGTACACTGCCATTTTTATGGCGTACCGTGACATATTTTTGATCCGCTAAAAAATAGTAAATATTTTCTAAGGGTACCAGTTCCACTCCGCGGTGGGTTTTTGCCGCAATCTGCTGGCGTTTTACTTTAATTTCGTCCATATATTCTTGTTGTTTTAAAAGGCTCAATTGAGCTTGGTTAATTTTAGTTAGCCGCTCCAAAACCCGCTGCAATTCCTGTTGCATAATCGGTTTTAATAAGTAGCCATCTGCCATCTGAAATGCATCTAAAGCATGTTCATCATACGCGGTACAAAACACAATTGCTGGCATAGGATCAAGTTCACGCAAATACTCAGCACAACTTAAACCATCCATTTCAGGCATTTGTATATCTAATAATACGACATCTGGTTGATAAAGCTCTGTCAACTCAATTGCTTGCTTACCATGGCTCGCCACCGCCACCACCTCATGCCCAAGCTGTTCAACCAATCGTGACAGACGCTGTGTTGCCAAAGCTTCATCGTCACAAATTAGGATGTCCATGTATCCTCCTTTTATCCAAAAACTCGATTTAAAATGTGGCGTTTATTATTTTTTATAAATGTATTGCACCACTGTAGTAAATATTCCAGCACCTGCATAGTTCTGAAATGTTACCTTTTCCCCAAAATATGCCTCAAGGCGCTGTTTTACATTGTCTAAAGCAATACCATGACCACGCGTTTGCCCTAACTCAGATGCCACGTATGGATTGGTAATAATAATATTAACTTGTTTTTCACGTATTTCGATTAAAATCGTAATTTGGCTTGGGGCTAAAATCTTTTCTACCCCATGGCTAATGCTATTTTCTAATAAAGGTTGCAAGGTTAATAAAGGAATTTTAACCTCACGAGCTCGTTCTAAATGCACAAATTTCCATTCGACATTTAAACGCTCAGCTAAACGCACTTGCTCAATGGCTAAATAACGCTGACATAATTCAATTTCATCTTTGAGGGGGACTAATTTTAATTCTTGTAAACTGGCGCGAAATAAACGTGATAAATCTATTAACATTTGTTCAGCTTTGTCAGGATCAATGCTAATTAAACTTAAAACATTATTTAAGCTATTAAATAAGAAGTGTGGCTGAATGCGTGCTTGTAAGGCTTGAATACGCGCTTTAAGTTCACTTTGCTGCTGACGTAACCATTGTTCGCGCAAAAATACATAACGAAAGCAAAATAATCCCAGTAATACCCCATAACTTAAATGTAAGCTTAGGCCCTCAAACAAAATCCCCCAGTGAAAATCTCTAAAACTCCAATGACTGCCCCAATACATTAAAAAATTTAAACTTAAGCTGGTGAAAAATACGATACCCTGTAATAACCCAAAGCCCGTGATTAAGTTTTGACTTAAAGATAAACCAGCCAGCTTGGGCTGCATTTTTTCAAAACATGCGACAAAACTGATTAACACCCAATTGATATATAACGCATATTCTAATAAACGCATGCCACTTAAATTGGCCCAACCACGTGATTCGGCAAGGCTTAATAACATGGCCAAAATATTGCTGGCAATAAATAGCTCAATTAAATGTTGCCAACGTTTGGTTTTCGTAAAAAAATAAGCAAATTGCGTTGTATCTGACGCAGACGCAACAGTTTGAAAGTCTTCTGTGTGAGCAAGCCTTTTTGAATTTGTTATACTCGTTGTTAAATCACTGCTTTTTTTATTGAGCCGACATGACCACATCTTCTAATTCCTCAAATACACAAGCCCAAACTTCAGGCATGTGGGGCGGCCGCTTCTCAGAAGCGACTGACGCATTCGTTGCAGAATTTACCGCATCTGTACAGTTTGACCAACGTTTTTATAAACAAGATATTGCAGGTTCAATCGCCCATGCGACCATGCTTGCTAAAGTTGGCGTTTTGACTGAACAAGAACGCAATGACATCGTTAACGGCTTAAACCAAATTAAGGCTGAAATTGAAGCAGGTCAGTTCGAATGGCGCATCGATTTAGAAGATGTGCATATGAACATTGAATCGCGTCTAACGCAGCGCATTGGTATTGCAGGTAAAAAGCTTCATACAGGTCGTAGCCGTAACGACCAAGTGGCAACAGACATTCGTTTATATGTACGTGATGAAATTGATGCCATTCTGCAATTGTTGCAAAAACTACAAAAAGGTATTTTAGGTTTAGCAGCTCAACACACCGACACCATTATGCCGGGCTTCACGCATTTACAAACAGCACAGCCTGTGACTTTTGGTCACCATTTAATGGCTTGGTTTGAAATGTTAGTACGTGACTCTGAGCGTTTAATTGACTGCCGTAAACGTGCTAACCGTATGCCACTGGGTTCAGCTGCGCTTGCAGGTACCACTTACCCAATCGACCGTGCTTATACAGCTGAACTTCTAGGTTTTGAAGCTGTAGCTGAAAACTCACTTGATGCGGTGTCAGATCGTGACTTTGGTATTGAATTTAACGCTGCAGCATCGTTAATTATGATGCATTTATCACGTATGTCAGAAGAAATGATTCTTTGGACATCAGCACAGTTTAAGTTTGTGAATATTCCAGACCGTTTCTGTACTGGTTCTTCAATCATGCCACAAAAGAAAAACCCAGATGTGCCTGAGTTAATCCGCGGTAAAACTGGCCGTGTCTATGGCGACTTAATGAGCTTACTTACCCTCATGAAAGGTCAACCATTGGCTTATAACAAAGACAACCAAGAAGACAAAGAGCCATTGTTTGATGCCATCGATACCGTTCGTGGTTCACTCATGGCCTTTGCTGACATGATTCCAGCACTTGTGCCAAACGTAGAAGTTATGCGTGAAGCTGCGCTACGTGGTTTCTCAACTGCAACTGACCTTGCCGATTACCTAGTGAAAAACGGCGTAGCTTTCCGCGATGCACACGAAATTGTCGGTAAAGCTGTAGCCCTTGGTGTCCAAGAAGGTAAAGATTTATCTGAACTTAGCCTTGAGCAGTTACAACAGTTCTCTGACTTAATTCAAGCAGATGTCTTTGAAAAAGCCTTAACTTTAGAAGCATCAGTAAATGCACGTAACCATATTGGTGGTACTGCACCAAATCAAGTGAAAGCTGCTATTGAACGTGCATATGTACGTTTAGAAAAACTTTACGCTTAATTGCTCAATCTATAATTGGAGTATTGATATGTCTCGACAAGTATTTTGCCGTAAATATCAACAAGAAATGGAAGGCTTAGCTTTTGCACCATTCCCAGGTGCCAAGGGTCAAGAGCTCTTTGAAACTGTTTCTAAACAAGCTTGGGGTGAATGGTTAAAGCATCAAACCACATTGATTAACGAAAAACGTTTAAATGTATTTGAAGCAGATGCCAAAAAGTTCCTTGAAGAACAACGTGAGAAGTTCTTTAACAATGATGAATCATTGGAAAAAGCTGAAGGCCTAAAGCCTGAAGAAAAGTAAGAAACTCTCTTATTTTTTGTATCACAATAGCTTAATTGTGCATAAGCTCTAATAAAAAAGAGCCTTATCAGAGGCTCTTTTTTACTTTAACATTTATCTACACTTTGCCTATAAAAAATCTAAGCATGCTATTTTAAATAGATTCAGTTAATTACTTGGAAAAAATGCTTTCTAAAAATTAAAGCCACTGCCTGCCATTTAAAAATCGCTGCTGGCTTCAGTTTGAAGATGTTTATCACTTATAAACATTTAAATAGTTTGAGATGATAAAGAACTCTATTTGATGTTTAAAAAACACACAACCCAACAATATCACGCTCTTTTAGCTCTAGATCACAATGTGATTAGCATCACAAACCATTATTTAAAAATGGTGGTTTATGTATATTTAGTGCGCAATATATGATTTATATTACACATCAGATACATATGCATATAAAACACAACAATCCTACACAATAAGCCACAATACAAGTAAATGAGTTATTTATATACTGAACCTTATTCAGAAAATGCTTAGCTTTTTCTCAAAAGTTTTAAATTTTACTCCCAGATTTTCCCCCAAAAATCTGGGATTTTTTTATCTATAACTTTAACAAAATGCTATAGCCATTAAAAATCAGCTTGTTTTTTTCTCTACCTGCAACTTAGCGTTTATGTACTTTTTCTTCAATTTCTTGCAAGCTGGTATGACGTACATCCAGACCTTTAACCATATAAATCACTTGTTCAGAAATATTACGGGCATGATCGCCAATTCTTTCTAAAGAACGTAATACCCACATGACATTAATCACGCGTGAAATATGACGTGGATCTTCAATCATATAAGTCATTAAGGTACGTGTTGCAGATTGATATTCACGATCAATATCTGCATCTGCTAATAAAACACGTAATGCCTGGTCGATATCTAAGCGTGCAAAAGCATCAAGCGCTTCATGAATCATCACCCGCACTTGGTTACCAATATGACGAGTTTCCATATAGCCACGTGGTGAACCACCCTCTTCACACAAGTTTTGTGCAATACGGGCAATTTTAGCCGCCTCATCACCAATACGCTCTAAATCGGTATTGGCTTTACTCATGGCAATCACCATACGTAAATCACTCGCAGCAGGATGACGACGTGCCAAAATTAAAGTTAAAGCTTCATCAATTTCACTTTCGAGTTTATTCACGGCGTTGTCTTTAAATTGTACTTCCATCGCCATAGGCGCATTAGTGTCAAGTAATGCATGAATCGCATTGGTGACTTGTTGCTCCACTAAACCACCCATGGTCATAAACTTGGTGTTTACGGCTTGCAATTCTTCATTAAATTGCGAAGAAATATGGTGATTTAACACAGGATTAGTTGGGCTCAAAGTCATCACTCCACAGCATGTTTACGACATCAGATTGGCAGCATAGTATTAAAGCGTGCTTATATGACCATTCTATGACAAGTTACTTTTGCACCAACCACATATTTAATTGTTTTAGATCATCTTCATTGAGTTGTCCAATGGCTGCCTTTAGGTTTAACACATTGATTAAATAATCATACTGGCTATTCAAATAATCTTGCTGGGCTGCAAAAGCATTACGCTGTGCTAAGAGTACATCTACCATATTTTTTAAACCTTCACGGTACTGCGCCTGTGAGGCTTTAGCCACATTTTGTGCTGATTGCATAGCAGCTAAACGTGCTTGTAATTTCGCTTGATCCGTTTCAACTTGCATATAGGCCTTACGCACATCACTATTGGCTTGGCGACTGGCTGCTTCTACTTCAGCCATGGCTTTTCTTAGGTTGACGTCTGCTTTTTCAATATTAATTTTAGTGCGTCCACCAGTAAAAGCATTCCAATTTACTTCAACCCCAACCTGATCAAACTGGCCATCACTAGCAAGCACACTACTTGGACTTTGTTGGTTATAGCCATAACTCGCAACTGCTGTCACTTGTGGCAACCGCGCTGCTTGTTCAACACGTTTACCATCTTGAGCATATTGCTGTTGTAAACGTGCTTGCTGCAACTGTAAATTTTGGCTTTGAGCCAATTCTTGCCAAGCACTTAAATCTGCTGGATAGGGCTTTTCAAAGTGGAAATCTTGACTTAATACCGCTAAATTTTCACGATAAGGTCCAATTATCTGTTCAAGCTGCTCTTGAGCCAATAAGACTTGCACCTGTCCCGCAATACGATTGGCACGTGCATTTTGATATTGCGCATCTGCTTCACTGACTTCACTGCGTGCTACTAAACCTTCACGTAGTTTAGCTTGCATCATATTTAACTGTTCTAATAATGCTTTTTCTTCCTGCACGTGGGCTGCGGTTAACGCTTGCTGTCTAAGCACATTAAAGTAAGCTTGAGCAGTATTTAAAATATGCTGCTGCTGTTGTAGACGTAGTGTTAGTTCACTTAAGGAAATTGAAGTTTTCACTTGCTTTAAACCTTGCCACGCATCCCAACGAAACAGCGGTTGTTTAGCCGTGACTAGCGCTTGCCGAGTTGTTGAGGAACTCGGCATTAAATTCTCACTCTCAAAACCAGGAACATTAATTAGGTTATTATTTTGATTATCTTGGCTTTTGCGGGTGATATTGGCATTCACGGTAATTGTTGGGAATAAATTACCTTTCGCCAAACCCAAATTAAGTTGATCGACTTGATACTGCAATTGATTGGCTTGCCAAGTGGGGTCATTTTTTTGTGCCAACTGATACGCTTCAACTAAATCCAAAGCATAGCTGCTAGGTGCAACAAGTATTAAGCTGGCAAGAAATAAAAGTTGTTTTTTCATGAATATGACCTACTCAAGCATACAAAGACAGCGTAAAAATTTAGGGATTGAGCATCAAACCCAATTGGGAATTTAGGTACATTTTTAGCGTATTTTTTACATAACTTAGCTTTTAAAAACACAACTTTTCCATAAAATGAGCCAGCAGCTTATGATTTGTGTTAATAATTAACCAAATCGCCTCAGAATACTACATATTGCTAGCATCTCTGAATATACATATATTGCAAAATACGCCTATTCATTGGATAACAGTCGCGGTCTTATGCTTACAACATTGTCCTTACCTTATTTCACAAGGTTATTCTTACCAGTGTTGTGTGCACTTAGCTTTAGCGCTTGCCAACCTTCAGAAAAACCCGTAATTCCAGACTCAGCACCGTTAGCTCACAGCACCAAACCAGAAAAAGATCTCAATACACTATGTGATAATCTAACCCAAGATATGCAGCAGGTAGATCATCAACGTACAGTGCTCGCGTTACAGGAAATTAATCAAAATCTCAAAGTTTGTCTGCCGCTTATGACCACTCAACAACAGTTAGATTTACTCGACATTTCACAACATATGTACGAGAATTTTTTACTGGTTGAGCGTACACCTGCCCAGCAACACGCTTTTGAGCAGTATGTAAATGGTGCGGGTACACATCCCACACTCCATCAACAGTATTTTGATCAAATGAGCGTCCGTGACCAGTATTTAGTCAAGCATCAAGGTCAAGCCTACGTTGAATTAATTACTTTGAGCGATGGCTATGTCGGTTATCGTCGCAGTCCACAGTATTTAGCACGTATCTTTGCACCGTATTTACCTGAAGCTGAACAGAGCTTTATTCAAGCCTTAGCCAATCAAAATAGTCAGCCTTTATTTAATCAACACAGTCTAGAAGTTGAGCCTTTGGTTGTGGCCGAGCGGGCTTTATTTTGGGAAAGCTATCTTGCCAGCTATCCAAATAGTCGCTATAAAAACGACGCTCAGTATTTATATCGCGCTTATAGTCAGTTGTTATTTACTGGCACCCAAAGTGATCAAGTCTCCAATAGTTATAAAGGGATTGACAGTATCGACCCACAGAGTCTCGCGGCAATTCAATATATTAGCCGACAATCAAATGCGACTCTTGCCACACAAGCCACGAAATTTTTAAACTTTATTGAGCGTGATTTTGAACTGAGCCACAGCAGTTTGGAACAAGAACATCAAGCCGCTGTTGCAGCACTTACAGATGAACTGGATTTAGTGCCAGTAAATTTACAGCGCGGTAAAAATTGTTTCTTAGATGCGGTGTGTATTTAGACATTAACACTATTAGTGTTGTTTTTTTAGTCCTGTTACACTGCAAGTCGCTTGACGGAGCGCGAGTAACTGACTCGCTGAGATTTGGTCAATGTAATTTTACATTTAATCCAAAGTACCGTTGAACCTGATCAGGTTAATACCTGCGTAGGAATCAAGCCACTAAAAACTTATGCCTTTTTGATATGCCCCATCTTTGGGATATATCTGCCACGTTTTTGGTCGTGCTTGATTCGTTGATATTGCAAAGGATCATGGACATGAACCCATTAACGAATCTTCAAGACGCGCTCATTGCGCAACATGAGCAAGACGCTCAAGACCTTCACCGTATCTTACCTGCCTCTAAAAAAATCTATATCCAAGGTTCACGCCCTGATATTCAAGTGCCGATGCGCGAAATTCAGCTCAGCAGCACACCAACCAATTTAGGTGGCGAAGATAATCCCCCACTTTTGGTTTATGACACTTCTGGAGCATATACCGACTCCACCATTAAAATTGACTTAAACCAAGGCTTACCCAATATACGCGAGGCATGGCTTAAGCAAAGGCATGATACCGAGGTGTTAGAGCAATTAAGCTCTCGTTTTGGTCAAGCACGCTTACGTGACATTAGCACTGCTGAGATTCGCTTTCGTCATCTACAAAAGCCGCGCCGTGCTAAGTCTGGTCATAACGTGACCCAAATGCACTATGCCAAACAAGGCATCATTACCCCAGAAATGGAATATATCGCCATTCGCGAAAATCAGCGCCAACATGCAGGCACAGATCTGCGTCAACATGCAGGACAAAATTTTGGTGCTAAAAACTTAACCGAAATTACCCCTGAGTTTGTACGTCAAGAAGTGGCCGCAGGACGCGCCATTATTCCTGCCAATATTAACCACCCTGAATGTGAACCCATGATTATTGGGCGTAATTTTTTAGTCAAAATTAACGCCAATATCGGTAATTCAGCACTGGGGTCTAATATTCACGATGAAGTGGCTAAAATGACATGGGCAACCCGTTGGGGCGCGGATACCATCATGGATTTATCAACGGGTAAAAATATCCATGAAACCCGCGAGTGGATCATTCGCAATTCCCCTGTGCCAGTGGGTACTGTACCCATCTATCAAGCCTTAGAAAAGGTTAATGGTGTGGCAGAAGATTTAACATGGGAGATTTTTAAAGACACCCTAATTGAACAAGCCGAACAAGGCGTAGATTACTTTACTATTCATGCAGGGGTGTTATTGCGTTATGTGCCGTTAACCGCCAATCGCTTAACGGGTATAGTCTCACGTGGTGGTTCGATCATGGCACAGTGGTGTTTAGCACATCATCAAGAAAACTTTTTATACACCCATTTTGATGAAATCTGCGAGATCATGAAAGCCTATGATGTTTCATTTAGTTTGGGCGATGGCTTACGTCCAGGTTCTATTCAAGATGCCAACGATGAAGCCCAATTTGCAGAACTAAAAACGCTAGGTGAACTCACGCATCGTGCTTGGCAACATGATGTACAAGTCATGATTGAAGGTCCGGGGCATGTGCCTATGCATATGATTAAAGAAAATATGGACTTACAACTTGAAGTCTGTGGTGAAGCTCCTTTTTATACTTTAGGCCCGCTTACCACAGATATTGCCCCAGGCTATGACCATATTACCTCAGCCATTGGTGCGGCCATGATTGGTTGGTATGGCACGGCGATGCTGTGCTATGTCACCCCCAAAGAACATTTAGGTCTGCCCAATAAAAAAGACGTTAAAGATGGGATCATTACCTACAAAATTGCTGCACATGCTGCCGATCTTGCCAAGGGTCATCCAGGGGCGCAAGCGCGTGACAATGCCCTATCTAAAGCACGTTTTGAATTCCGCTGGGAAGATCAATTTAACTTAAGTTTAGACCCTGATACTGCGCGCAGTATGCATGATGAAACCTTACCCAAAGATGCACATAAATCTGCACACTTTTGCTCTATGTGTGGTCCTAAATTTTGCTCCATGAAAATTAGTCAAAATGTGAGGGATTATGCAGAAAATCAACAAATTGCTGCGGGTTTAAAACAGATGCAAGATCGCTTTATAGAACATGGACAAAAAATATACCACAAGTTATAAAAAGCATTTTGCCTGTTGTTTAATCTCAGTTAGGATGAAGTAAGACTTTACTTCATCCTGACTGTAACTATGAATATTATTAAACAGGCCACCTATCTTAAAAACGAAGTCAAAATTGAAAATCGTGAACACGTTTTTCGCGGCTTTATTCAGGTTGAAAAAGTCAGTCTACGTCATCGTCTGTTTGGACAAGATCACTATAGTAAAACCTTACAGCGCGAACTCATTCATCGCCCTGAAGCAGCAGGCGTACTGATTTATAATGATGCACGCGCACAATTTGCCTTGATCGAACAATTCCGTGTCGGTGCACTCGATGATGCCCATTCCCCTTGGCAATTGGAAATTATTGCTGGCGTATTAGATGCTCAAGAACAACCAGAAGACTGTTTATACCGTGAAGCTTTAGAAGAAGCGGGTTGCAGTCTATTTGACCTACAACATCTATTTAGCTTTTATCCTTCCGCTGGTGCATGCTCCGAATTGTTCCATTTATATGTAGCGCAGGCAGAATTACCTGAAAATGGCTCGATTTTTGGTATGCCTGATGAAGGCGAAAACATTCAATTACACGTTTTTAATTACTCAGATGTCACGCCCTTACTCACCACTGGTCGCTTAAAAAATGCGCCAGTCATTATGGCATTGCAATGGTTGCAACAACATATTAAAACCCTAATGAATGTCTAAGAGGGGCAGATATGAATACAGCATCTGTAATGACTGAGTTAACATTAGTACATATTTCTGACACCCATTTAATGGCGGATGCTGCGACAGATTTTGTCAGCATCAATCCTGAACAAAATCTTTTAAGTGTATTGGCAGATATTCAACAGCATTATCCTGAAGCAAACGCCTTACTACATACGGGTGATTTGGCTCAAGAAGCTTGTACTAAAACCTATCAACGTTATGTGCAGCATGTACAACGTTTAAATATTCCTTATTTTCATGTACCCGGCAACCATGATGATGTGGCCTGCTTCCCATTTTATCAGCAACAAAATAGTGCACATGTGATTGAACTTGGTGCTTGGAGCTTGGTGCTACTCAATAGTGCAGTACCCAATCAAGTCGATGGTTGGGTAGACTCTCAGCAATTACAGCAACTTGAACAGATTTTGGCTGCGCGCCCTGAGCAATATATTGTCATTGCATGTCATCATCATCCTTTTGCGATGCAATCACACTGGATTGATCAGCACAAACTAAAAAACACTGAAGCCTTAACCGACCTATTAGGCCGACATAACAACGTTAAGCTGGTGTTATTTGGACATGTGCATCAAGAATCATGCCAAACATGGCAACACATTGCTTTTTTTTCAACCCCTTCAACTTGTGTGCAATTTAAACCAAAAAGTGAGGATTTTGCGCTTGGGAACGAAGCGCCTGGTTACAGAGTCTTACAGTTAAGAAGTGATGGTAGCTTTCACACAGAGGTACATCGACTTACACATTTACAACAGAATATTAATGTTGAAATTTCAGGTTATTAACTTTTCATTTTCATTTTTTTGTTTTAAGTTATGGCTTCCGATGGACACGTGATACTTCGAATCCAAGCATCAAAGACTATTAAAATACAGAAAAAGTCTATATGATGACGACCCCCGAACAGCACAACGCGATTTGGGGTGGATAACAACATCGCATATCACCATATTTTTTTGTGTGTATCGAATTACATACATATGATGAGGAATGCCCTATATGGCGAATGACAACCAAAATCAAGTCTTAGACGAACAAACCGACGTTGTAAAACGTGTACGTAAGACCAAGCCAAAGGCAACTGAAGGTGGTTCTACTGCTAGCCTATTTGGTATCGAGCCTTATCAGCCTAAGAAAAATGAAGAATACATGTCGGAAGGACAGCTTGAGCATTTCCGTCAAATTTTATTGGCTTGGAAAGCTGAGTTAATGTCTGAAGTGGATCGTACCTTAAACACCATGCAAGACGAAAACACTGCCCTCCCTGACGTTAACGACCGTGCAACGCAAGAAGAAGAATTTGCGATTGAATTACGTACGCGTGACCGTGAACGTAAATTGATTCGTAAAATTGAGCAATCGATTGAAGCGATTAAAAACGATGATTACGGTTTCTGTGAAACTTGTGGTATTGAAATCGGTTTACGTCGTTTAGAAGCACGTCCAACTGCAACTTTGTGTATTGATTGCAAAACTTTAGCTGAGATTAAAGAAAAGCAAAATAACGGTTAAGCATGTTATTCAATAATCCTCCCCTCACCCCTTCTTTAGTCAAGGAGGGGGATAACAGGATGGCTTATGTCGGCCGGTTTGCGCCCTCGCCAACCGGCCCTTTGCATTTTGGTTCACTGCTCACCGCTGTGGCCACCTATTGCGATGCACGTAGCCAAAATGGTCGTTGGTTAGTGCGCATTGAAGACACCGACATTCCGCGGATTTATCTCGGCAGTGAAGCGCATATTTTGCGTTGCATTGATGCCTTTGGCTTTGAGCCTGATGATCAGATCATCTTTCAAAAAGACCGTTTGGATATTTACGAAAGTGTTTTGGCTGATCTACACGCCAAAGACTTAGTCTATGCCTGCCAATGCACCCGTAAGATGCTCGGTTCTAATCATATTTATCAAGATACCTGCCGCAATTTACAGCTCCCCTTTGCCCATCAAGCAATTCGTTTAAAAGTTGCAGATGTCACCATCTGCTTTGAAGACCGCTTACAAGGTCAACATTGCTCGAAGCTCAAAACCGATTTAGGTGATTTTGTATTAAAGCGCCGTGATGGCATTATTAATTATCAATTGGCCGTGGTGGTGGATGATTATTTGCAAGGTGTGACCCATGTGGTGCGCGGTGCAGATTTACTCGATAACACCGAACGTCAGATTTATCTTGGTGGATTACTCGGTTATCCGCGTTTAGATTATATGCATTTGCCGCTTGCGATGAATGATCAAGGTCAAAAGCTGTCTAAACAAAATTTGGCTCAAGCACTAGAGATCAATCAAGCACCTCAACTGTTACAACAAGCCATTCAGGCACTTAAACAGCCCCACGTTGATGTGGATCATCCACAAGTCATGTTAGCGCAAGCCATTGCACAATGGGATGTGAGCCGTATTCCGCATCAAATTGAGTTACAAGGTCATTACCTATAAAGCCATCTTCTAGGTTAAGCTAGTTAAAAACCATGAGGGGAAGACGATGTTTTTTATTTTTGGTGTTGGGCCTAAAACCAAAGTTGTTGAAAAAAATATGTTTGTTTGTCCTGTCTGTCGCACACATACATCCTATGAACTTAGACAACAGCGCAACTATTTTTCTTTATTTTTTATTCCGCTTATTCCACTGTCTAAAGCCAAAGCTGCTTTTGTAAAATGTTTAAACTGCGGCACCGAGATGCCGAGCAATGTCTTACAACATGCTCAGCAAAAGGGTCCGTTTGATTAGAAGCTCGACTCTTCTCGACTTGGGTTAATGCCCTGTGTTTGGCTTTCAACTTTAAGAACTAAGCTGATCATCACCGCACACATAATTAAAGATGAACCACCATAACTAATAAATGGCAAGGTTAAACCTTTGGTCGGTAGTAAACCCATGTTCATACCAGCGTTTACTAAAATCTGTAGCAAGAAAATAATCGCCACGCCATACACCAGATAGCCAGCACGTAAGTACTGGTTACGTAAGGCACGATGAGCAATCTTGATACAGCACGCCAACATAGTAAAACTTAAGCACATTAAAACCGCAAAGCCAAAGAAGCCAAATTCTTCGGCAAAAATCGCTAGCATAAAGTCAGTGTGCGCTTCTGGTAGATAAGACATTTTTTGCATACTATGCCCTAAACCTACACCAAAAAACTCACCACGACCAAAGGCCATTAAGGCATTTGACAGCTGATAGCCTACACCTAACTGATCATCCCACGGATTGGTAAATGACATCAGACGTTCAAAACGATATGGCTCAAATAGGATTAATGCCACAAAGGCCAATAAAATCACTACAAAAGCCACCGCGAATTGAATAATTGGCGCACCTGCTAAGAAGAAAACACCAAGCATCATTAAGGCAATTACCACAGTTGCGCCCAAGTCTGGCTCTAAAATAATAAAGCCCACGGTGAGCAGCATCACCACGCCTAAACGAAACAGGCCTGATATTTTACTTCTCACTTCTTCTGAACGGCGTACCACATAGTCTGCGGTAAAGATCGCCATGGCAACTTTGGCGACTTCAGTGGCTTGCAAAGTAAAACCTGCTACCCGAATCCAACGGGTTGAACCATTCACTTCGGTTCCGACCACCAAAACTGCGCCCAGTAGCAAAATGGTGGCAATCCAAATGCTAAAGGCATTTTTAAACCACATTTCAAGCGGCACACGGTAAGCCAACAGGGCTGCGACTGCAGCCACCACAATAGAAATTCCGTGGCGCATCACATAATGAAATGGATTTTCATGTAAACGGTCGGCATAGGGCATAGATGCCGATGCGACCATAATCGAACCAATACACAGCAAAGCTAAGACACAGAAAATTAAAGTATTACGTACCGTAATTTGCTCAGGCACTTTTGGTGCAATCTGATCATAACATTGTTGTATTTTGGCAATGGTTGTCTGAGCAAAGCCCACCATAGCGATTTCCTTTTTTATTGTGCTTGTGGCAGTGCAGCAACGCACGCAACAAATGCCTGACCACGTTGGCCATAGCTCTTAAACATATCCAAACTTGCACAGGCAGGTGAAAGTAACACCACATCATTTGGCTTGGTATGTTGCTGACAGACTTGTACTGCTTGTTCTAAAGTATCCACGTTGACAAGTTCGGTCGTGCCTTGAATGGCTATTTCAATCAACTGACGATCTTGACCCATCAATACCGCAACTTTGGCATATTTGCTTAAAGCATCACGTAGTGCATTGAAATCCTGCCCTTTACCTTGACCACCTAAGATAATTGCCACTTTGCCGCCTTGTGGCTCAATCGCTGCACCTAGACCATCAAGTGCCGCCAAAGTTGCGCCAATATTGGTCCCTTTAGAATCGTTGTAATAACGCACGCCATTGATTTCTTGCACAAACTCACAGCGATGCTCTAAACCTTTAAAGGTTTTTAAAGTCTCTAGCATAGATTCAAGCGGTAAACCCATCGCTTCGCCTAATGCTAAACAAGCTAAAGCATTGGCAATATTATGTGTGCCTTGAATATACAGCTCAGAACTTTGAATTAAACGTTCACGACCACGCGCGAGCCACATGCTGCCGTTGTCTTCACGTAACACACCATATTGATTCAAATCAGGTGCATTTAAGCCAAAGCTTTGCATTGTTGTGCTATCTGGTACTAATGGACGCGTTAATGAATCATCACGGTTAAACACCACTTTTTTCACACCTTGGAAAATGCGGTGTTTTGCAGTGTGATAGCCCATCATATCGCCATGACGATCAAGATGATCTTCACTCATATTAAGCACAACGGCAACTTCAGCATTTAAATTAGAAGTGGTTTCTAATTGAAAACTCGAGAGCTCTAGAACATACAGCTCAGGATCATCTTTGGTTAAATCTAAAGCTGGACGACCTAAGTTACCGCCCACTGCGACTTTTTTGCCTGCATCTTGTGCCATTAAACCAAACAATGTAGTCACGGTACTTTTGGCATTAGAACCAGTAATCGCAACAATGGGTTTATCTGTGGCACGGCGTAAGATTTGAATCTCACTGACAACTGGAATACCTTTGGCCATAGCTGCTTGAATTTCATGTAGTTTTGGATCAAGCCCCGGACTAATAATAATTTCTTCTGCTGACAATAAAAGTTCTGCATCAAACTTGCCAAAGCTGGTTTGTACCTCTTCTGGAATTTGGTCACTGCCTGGCGGATTGGCGCGAGAGTCGGTTACGGCAACGCGGTAGCCTTTTTCATGCAAGAAATTCACCGCTGCAACACCCGAAATACCTAGCCCTGCAACAACTTTTAGTCCACCACGTTGTATTAACATTTGTCCCATCTCTTATCTTGGTTTTTAAACTGGCAAAATGTTAGCACTTTGGCTTTTGCTGTTTCAGCTTTTTTTGTGTCTGGGCGTAAAAAAGCCGCTCAATTGAGCGGCTTTTTCATCTTGGTCGTTACTTCCATTTGACTGCTTGTACAGCAGGCTTTTTGGTTTCTGCCTCATCATTGGTAGAACAGCCACAGCTCCCACCACAACCTGCTGGCATAGCCGGTTTTAACCATTTGGCTAAACGCGGCAAACCTTGTTTTTCTGCCACATTGGCGAGGCTTAAAAAGAACTTAAAAGATGTCTTTGGAAACACCTTTTTAAATACCACCAATGTACTCCACAGTACCAATACAGCAATAATTAAACCTTCCACCATCTTTTAAGCTCCTATTGTTTAAGCAAAGATTTTTGAAGCAATTTGATAGGTTAAGAACGACATCAAATAAGCTAAACCAAATAGATACACTGTCATAAAGCCAACCGTTTTCCATGAACCTGTTTCACGTTTGACTGTGGCTAAAGTTGCTAAACAATGTGGCGCATAGATAAACCAAACCAGTAAAGACAAACCAGTTGCCAATGACCAACCTAAGTCACCACCACTACTGATTAAAGAAGCTAAGCCTTCTGACATGGCATCTTCATCAACAGCCGATAAGGCATATACTGTACCCAGTGCAGCAACCACCACTTCACGTGCGGCCATAGCAGGAATTAAGGCAATACAAATCTGCCAGTTAAAACCAAGTGGCGCAAAAATCGGTTGCATCAAATGACCGAGCATACCCGCAAAGGAATAGTCGATATCAGGTAAGGTCGCGCCATCTGGTGCTTGTGGGAACGTACATAAGAACCAAAGCAAAATAGATAAAGCGAAGATGATACCGCCGACACGTTTTAAGAAGATCTTGGCACGATCTAATAGACCAATCCAAATGTTCTTTAAATCTGGTAAACGATAGCTTGGTAATTCCATTAACAGCATATGTTGTGATTTGTCTTTTTGGAAAAACTTCAACACAAACGAAACCATCAATGCGCTGACAATTCCCGCCATATACAAAGCAAACAGCACCAAACCTTGTAAGTTAAAGATGCCCCATACCGTTTGTGCAGGGATAAAGGCAGCAATCAACAGTGCATACACTGGTAAACGTGCTGAACAGGTCATCAGCGGTGCCACAAAAATCGTGGTTAACCGGTCACGCGGATCGCTAATGGTACGTGATGCCATAATGCCCGGAATTGCACAGGCAAAGCTAGATAATAATGGAATAAAGGCACGCCCTGACAGACCGGCTTTATACATCAATTTATCCAGTAAGAACGCCGCACGCGGTAAGTAACCTGATTCTTCTAAGACCAAAATAAAGAAGAACAGAATTAAAATTTGTGGGAGGAAAATCACGACCCCACCTGCGCCGGCAATAATCCCATCGACCACTAAACTATTCAGCATTGGATGCGCAATATTCGCACCAATGACTTCACCTAGCCAACCAAATAAAGCGTCAATACCATCCATAAATGGCGCTGCCCAAGCAAATACCGCTTGGAAAATCACAAACATCATCACCGCAAGGCTGACTAAGCCAAGTACTGGATGTAAGAAAATTTTATCCAGAAAATCAGAACGTTGATCATCTTGCTCAGCATAGACAATGACATCGGTGATCAGCTGTTCGACTCTTTGATGATGATCACCTTTTAAACCGGTCAGTTCAGTATTTGGCTCAGCATATTTGGCTTGATCGAGCGCGTGCTTTAAGTTTTCAATACCAGATTCACGCACTGCTACACTTTCCACCACTGGCACGCCTAAACGTTGTGACAGTTTTTGGGTGTTAATTTGCATGCCACGGCGGCGTGCTTCATCCATCATGTTCAGTACAATCAGCATTGGACGACCCAGTTCGATCATCTCTAACACTAAACCTAGATGCAGTTTTAAGTTAGTGGCATCCACCACACATAAAAAGGCATCTTGATCGCGCTCTTCACTTAAACTGCCCATTACGACATTACGCGTAACTTCTTCATCAGGACTCGTGGCATCTAAGCTATAGGTACCAGGTAAGTCCAAAACACGAACTGCTTGACCAGAAGGCAAGGTAAAATTACCCACTTTACGTTCAACCGTGACACCAGCATAGTTACCGACTTTTTGTCGTGTACCTGTTAAATGGTTAAACAGCGAGGTTTTACCGCAGTTTGGGTTACCAACAAGGGCAATACGTAGCGCATCACTCATGCGGCAGCTCCTTCAATCTCAATCTTTGCGGCTTCAACTTTACGCAGTGCGAAGCGGGTAAAACCAATTTGAATTAAAATTGGATCACCACCAAAAACACCTTTGGTAATGACTTGAACTTTTGTACCCGGAATAAAACCCAAGATTTCTAAACGACTCGCGACGATATCGCTTTGGCTGCTGCCATCCAAAGTACGATGCACTTTGCGTATGACGGCAGTTTGCTTCACTTTCAACTCAGACAAACGCACGATTGAATCCTAAATACTTTTGCACATTATACAAACAAATGAGAATAATTAACAAATAAGGTTTGCTTGCAACTTGGATTTGATCAATGATATTTCTCAAATCAAAACTCGGGTTAAAACAATATGCTAAATAAGAAACCGCGTATTCCAGCTGCGCTACAAATTCCCACAAAACTTTCCTTTTTACAGGGTTTTCGTGACAATTTAATTGCACAGACGGTCAGTCCACATACGCGTAACGCTTATTTATCTGATTTGATTAAGATTGCTGATTTACATACCAAAACCCTGCCTGAGTGGAACAGTGACGATATTCAAACGGTTTTACTCGCTTTAACTCAACAAGGTAAAAGCCCACGTTCAATTGCACGTACCTTATCAGCACTGCGTTCTTTTTTTAAATTTTTACGCGAACAAAAATTACGTAGCGATAATCCTGTTGCCAACCATAAAACCCCTAAAATTGGGCGTAACTTACCCAAAGATCTCTCTGAACAAGATGTCGATGCCTTGATTCAAGCACCTAACATCAATACTGCTTTGGGTTTACGTGATCGTGCCATGTTAGAGGTCCTTTATGCTTCAGGTTTACGCGTCTCTGAGTTACTCAATTTACGTTTGGATTTAATCAACCTAAATCAAGGTTATTTGCGCGTGCTCGGTAAAGGCAACAAAGAGCGCTTGGTGCCACTAGGGCAACAGGCATGCCAATGGGTAGAAAAATACTTAAGCGAGGCCCGGCCTAAACTTTATCGCACCGCTACTGACTTTGTCTTTTTAACTCAACAAGGCGGGATTATGAGTCGGCAAAATTTTTGGTATGCCATTAAACGTTATGCACTCGCTGCGGGTATTCAAGCAGAACTGTCACCGCATACGCTCAGACATGCCTTTGCCACCCATTTACTCAATCATGGTGCGGACTTACGTGTGGTACAAATGCTACTTGGACACAGTGATTTATCCACCACACAGATTTATACCCATGTGGCACAAGTTCGATTGCAACACCTACATGCGACTCATCATCCACGCGGTTAAGCGCAAAAAATTTAGCGTGACGCACATTTTTTGTTATGCTGTGCGCTCTTTATTTGTCATCTAAAAGGGTTAATGATGTCTTTTACCCGCGCCAAATTATTTTTAGCCTGTACTTTAAGCTTAAGTTTTGGCTTAAGCGCTTGCTCTAATTCTAATAACGAAGCTAAGCAAACAACTCTAACTGCAAGTACCCCAGCGACTGGTGAAGCATCAAATCTGATTGAACGTAATGCTGAGCAACGTTTAATCAAAACCTTAGAGCAACATTTTAAAACTGCCAACATTAACGCCAAAGTGCTAGAAATTAAGGCCACTGAAGTACCCAACTTAGTTTGGGTCAGCTTAGAAGGTATGGGCTCAGTCTATGCCACAGCCGATGGCAAATATATTATCCAAGGCGATGTGATTCGCTTAGGCGATAAAACCTTGCACAACGTCAGTGAGTCTTTGCAAGCTGAAGCCAGCAAAAAATTATTAAGCAATTTGAAAACTGAAGATCTAATTGTTTATCCTGCCAAAGGCAAAACCAAACATGTACTTTACGTGTTTACCGACATTAGTTGCCCGTATTGCCACAAATTGCATGAGCATATGGATGAAATCAATGCCAAAGGCATTGAAGTGCGTTATATCGCTTGGCCACGTGGTGAGCAATTTATGCCAGCCATGCAAAGCGTATGGTGTAGCGACAATCGTCAAGAGGCATTTGATCGTGCCATTGCCGGTGAGCAATTGCCTCCTGCAAGCTGTCAAAATCCAGTCAAAGCCCAATATGACATGGGGCTAGCAATGGGAGTTAATGGTACGCCAGCGATCTACAATAGCGAAGGTGTTTACCTAGGTGGCTACTTAACGCCAGAGGAATTAGTCAGCCGTTTAGATAACTAATTCTTATGACATAAATTACTGTTTTTTATGCATGTAGATAAAGTTAACAGGATGCTAGAGTATCCTGTTTTTTTTAGCTATGATCTAGGCTCACTTAAAATTGGTAAATATGGAGTGTGACGTGAAACCAGTTCGTCTGGCAATCCTCGGTCTAGGTACTGTGGGTGGTGGTGCCCTTAAACTATTACAAGAAAATGCTGCTGAGATTAGACGTCGCACCGGTCGTGAAATTCAAATTACTCATGTAGGTACACGTCGTCCTCGTCCTGATTTAACTCTTGATGAATCAGTAAAACAAAGCGCAGATCTACTTGATATCGTACGTCAACCTGATGTTGATGTGGTGGTTGAAGTGATGGGTGGTATTCACCCTGCTTACGAAATTATTAAAGAAGCCATCTTGCATGGCAAACAAGTGGTCACAGCCAACAAAGCCTTGCTTGCTGAACACGGTAACGAACTATTTAAACTTGCTGATGACAACCACGTGCAAATTGCTTATGAAGCAGCAGTGGCTGGCGGTATTCCAATTATTAAAGTGATGCGTGAAGGTTTGGCTGCCAACAAAATTGATTGGTTGGCGGGCATTATTAACGGTACAGGTAACTTTATCCTGACTGAAATGCGTGAAAAAGGCCGTGCTTTTGAAGACGTATTGGCTGAAGCGCAGGCTTTAGGTTATGCCGAGGCGGATCCAACTTTTGACGTTGAAGGTATTGATGCTGCACATAAGCTCACTTTACTGGCCTCAATTGCATTTGGTATTCCACTGCAGTTTGACAAAGTCTTTACCGAAGGCATTAGCAAAATTACCGCACAAGACGTTAAATATGCTGAGGACTTAGGCTTCCGTATTAAACACTTAGGGATTGCGCGTCGTGCTGAAACCGGTATTGAGCTGCGTGTCCATCCAACGCTGATTCCTGAAGAACAATTGATTGCCAATGTAAATGGCGTGAAAAATGCGGTCTTGGTTCAAGCCAATGCAGTAGGTCCAACGCTGTACTATGGCGCAGGCGCAGGTGCAGGTCCTACAGCATCGGCTGTGGTCGCTGACGTGGTCGACATCGTGCGTGATATTTCTTATACAGAAGATGGCGCAGGCACAATTCCACAATTGGCATTTGAAAGTTTAAGTGACTTAACCATCTTGCCACGCGAAGAAATGACGACTGGATATTACATCCGCATCAATGCCGAAGATCAAACAGGCGTTCTTGCTGAAGTCACCACGATTTTAAGTCGTAATGGCATTAGTATTGATGCCATTATGCAACAATCACGTTTAAAAGATCTCATCCCGATCGTGATCCTCACAGACCCTGTGAAAGAAGCGAAAATGGATGAAGCGTTAAAGCAAATTCAAGCACTTCCAGTCATTCATGGCGAAATTGTACGAATTCGTTTAGAATCGCTTGATAATTAATCGGGTCAGGGGGAAACTCTCCCCTTGCCAAGCTCTACACACAATTGGAACATCATCATGTCGAATGCCAATCGTTATACTGGTTTAGTTGACCGCTATCGCGACCGTTTACCAGTGTCTGCAACTACCCCAGCCGTATCACTCGGTGAAGGGAACACGCCACTGATCAAGCTTGCGAATATTCCGCGCATTATTGGCAAAAATGTTGAAATTTATGTGAAGTATGAAGGCTTAAACCCGACTGGTTCATTTAAAGACCGTGGTATGACCATGGCCGTGACCAAAGCTGCAGAGGAAGGCTCTAAAGCCATTATCTGTGCCTCTACGGGTAACACGTCTGCTGCTGCAGCGGCTTATGCTGCACGTGCAGGTATGAAAGCGTTCGTTTTAATCCCAGAAGGCAAAATTGCCATGGGTAAAATGGCGCAAGCCATGATGTATGGTGCAATCACCATGCAAATCCGCGGTAACTTTGACGATGGTATGCGTCTTGTTAAAGAAATCGCTGATAAAGCTCCTGTGACGATTGTTAACTCAATCAACCCATACCGTCTACAAGGTCAAAAGACCATCGCTTACGAAATCGTAGATGAATTGGGCCGCGCACCTGATTACCACTGCTTACCTGTAGGTAACGCAGGTAACATCACTGCACACTGGATGGGTTATACCGAAGCAGTTGCAAACCAACCGAAAGAACAATTCGAGCAAGTGGTGTATGACCCTGCAACTGATGCGTTCACAGGTCCAAAACCTGAAGGTTTACCTGTAATGGTCGGTTACCAAGCTTCAGGCGCAGCCCCATTCTTACGCGGCGCACCAGTTGAAAATCCTGAAACTGTTGCAACTGCAATCCGTATTGGTAATCCACAAAGCTGGAACCACGCCAAAGCGGTAGTACGTGACTCTAAAGGTTGGTTTGATGAACTGACTGATGCTGAAATTTTAGAAGCTCAGCGCCTACTTTCAATGTACGAAGGTGTCTTTGTTGAGCCTGCTTCTGCAGCTTCAATTGGCGGTGCAATCCGTGACATTAAAGCCGGTAAAATTGCTGAAGGTTCTGTGATTGTATGTACCGTAACAGGTAACGGTCTCAAAGACCCTGACACAGCCATCAAACAATGTTCTGATGCAGTAATGCTGTCAATTGACGCAACTTTAGATCAAGTTCGCGATTCAATTCTTTCAAATATGTAATGCATAGTTGAAAATAAAAGCCCTGCATTTGCAGGGCTTTTTTTATGCCTAGACGAAAACTAAGCTTAGATCGCTTTAGGTAAGCTACTGGTCCAGTTCATTAGACGAATAGCATCGTTATTACGTGCTTGGGTGTTGCTAGCACCTAAAATTACCACCGCCACAGGACGATTATTAAGTGTTGTGTGCATCACCACACAGCGGCCTGCTTCATTAATAAAGCCTGTTTTAGATAAATTAATGTTATAGCCACCATTACGTACTAAACCGTTGGTATTATTGGATTTAAGCACACGATAACCTAAATTAAAGTCATAGCTTGGTGTAGTGGAAAATTGACGAATTAAACCATATTGTGAGGCTGTGCTGACCAACACACCTAAATCACGTGCAGATGCCACGTTAGCAGGATGTAAACCAGTTGATTCCACAAAATGGCTATTGTGCATTCCTAATTCTTTGGCTTTAGTATTCATGGCTGCCACAAATGCTGTCTTACCCCCCGGATAAGTACGCGCTAAAGCGGCAGCAGCAGGGTTCTCTGATTTCATTAAAGCAAACAACAACGCTTCGGCACGATTCATTTTATCGCCGACACGTAAGGTTGAACTTGAGTTTTTACCACCCGCGCCTGCAAAATCAATTGATTGCAGAGTAATGGTTTCATTCATATTTAAGCGAGCATCTGCTGTTACGACTGCAGTCATTAGTTTAGTGACTGAGGCAATCGGTAAAGCCGCATTGGTATTTTTACTGTATAGCACTTCACCGGTATTGGCATCCATGACCAAGGCAGCACGTGCATTGACTGAAGGTTGATTGCTATAACGGTTGGTATCTAAAATTTGGACCGTCTTTTTATTTTCCGCTGCCGTGACGACACCATCGACCGTCCGTACAGTAGTGGTGACTGTAGCTTTGGCCGTTTCAACAGGTGCACGTAACGTGGTGGTTGCTGTTACTGAACCTTGTGGCGATGGCTCATCATCATTTAATAATTGACTGGCTTGTTCTGATGACCACGCTAAGCTGGCTTGTGGTGGTGTGCTCCCCGAGGAGGAGTTTAAGATCAGTTCTGCAAAACTGGTCGAACTCATGCCAAGCAGCACAGACAGGCTCAACACATGTATTAACGATTTGTTAAATTTTTTCACAATCACTTACTCGTCTCAGGGAGGTAAGATACATTTGCGTATTACCTCAAATATGCCTTACATTTACAGCAACCTACAAAACGTACAATCATTAGACTGTCACATTCTGCCTATCACTTGGGTCTTGAATGCGGATAGGATTGCTAATTTTGTCGTTTCATTGCAAGCTTATTTTGCGTTATGTAACAAAAAAGATGAAAAATCATTCAGAGGGAGAAGCCAGTGATCACAGTTCTTGTAGTAGATGATCATGAGTTAGTTCGCACCGGCATCTGCCGCATGCTCGAAGACCATCTTGATGTACAAGTGATTGGGCAGGCAGAATCTGGTGAAGAGGCGATCAACTTAGTCCGTCAACATCACCCCAATGTGGTGTTGTTAGATGTGAATATGCCAGGCATTGGTGGTGTCGAAACCACACGCCGCCTATTGCAAAGTGCACCTGACACAAAAGTATTGGCTGTCAGTGGTTTAGCAGAAGAGCCTTACCCATCTTTACTGCTTAAAGCAGGTGCTAAGGGTTATATCACCAAAGGTGCACCTGTGTCTGAGATGGTTCGCGCCATTAAAAAAGTTATGCAAGGCGGTAAATACTTTAGTGCTGATATTGCTGAGCAATTGGCGAGCTCGTATTTATCAGACAACCAGCAATCACCTTTTGATGCGTTATCAGAACGTGAAATGCAAGTGGCGATGATGGTGGTCAATTGTATTAGTGCCCAAGAAATTGCAGACAAATTGTTTGTTAGCGTTAAAACGGTCAATACTTATCGCTACCGTATTTTTGAGAAACTCGGCTTAGACAGTGATGTCAAGCTCACGCATCTCGCGATTCGTTATGGTCTAATCAAACCTTAATGGCCAACGGTAAACAACTTAATCGCTATCACTTAGGACGCTGGTATGCGTCCTATCGCTTTCTTATTGCCTTTAGTTTGCTGTTAATTGCCTCGCTGGGTCATTATAGCGATGCGATGTCAGTGTCGTATGCCAACTCACATCTGTTTATTTTATTTCTATACTTTTTATTGAGTGCTGGGCAATGGCTCATGTTGCGCCATGCGCATATTGCTGCCAGCTATCAGCTGTTGGCCTTATTTATTGTTGATATTGCTATTCTCACCAGCTTAAGCTTTGCCAGTGAGGGCGCTAATTTGCAAGTCAGTATGATGTTTGTCATGACCATTTTTACTGCATCGTTGCTACTCGAACGGCATAAGGCGCTAACTGTCACGTTGGTAGCAGTAATTTGTGTGGTCTATCAGCACTTTATTGGTTCATTGTTTGATTTAAGCACTTCAATTAATAATATTAGTAATAGCGCCTTATTAGCGATCTTATTTTTTTGTGTTTATGCCTTAGGTCAGTTTGCCATTCGACGCTTTGAAGTTTTAGAAAATGTGAATTTAAGTCAGGCACAAGAATTACGTCGCTTACAAGACATCAGTAGCTATATTTTGGACCAAATTGAACACGGTTATTTGGTGGTCGATGAAAACTACCATGTGGTACTCACCACCCCTGCGGCCTGTGATTTTTTAGGTATTTCACCCATACATGCCTTTGAAAAGCACCCCTTATACAGTGTACAACCAGAATTATTTGATGTTCTACATTTGGAGTGCTTGGTCGAAGGTGAGAAGTTTCAATTTGAAGCCAAACAAAGTTTGTATCAACTCCAGATTCGGGTTCAAAAACTGCGTATTCCCAATCAAACTTTAACTTTATTGGTGCTTGAAGATGCTCGTACCATTAACCAACGTGTACAACAGTTAAAACTCGCAGCACTCGGTCAATTATCTGCCAGTATCGCGCATGAGATTCGCAATCCTTTGGCAGCCATTGTACAAGCCAATGAACTCAGTCGTGAGAGTGATGCTACACAACAAGCCATGCTCAGCACTTTAATTCATAAACAAGCTCAGCGTATTAATCGGATTATTGAAGATACCTTAAGTATGGTGCGTAACCGTGACACCAAAGCTGTTGTGATCGCTTTAGAAGAGTTTATCCCCATTTGCTTAAATGAGAATTTTGCTAACTCAGTCACAAAAATTAGCTACAATATTGAGAAATCGGTCACCATATATTTCAATGAAGACCAATTTCGTCAAGTTTTAATCAACTTAGTGCGTAATGCCTTACATCATAATCAATCAAGCCACAATAACATTGAATTGGAAGTCTATACTCAGCATAATCACGTACGCATTGAAGTTCGCGACTTTGGTGTAGGCGTAGCAAGCAGTGATATTGCCTCCCTATTTCAGCCATTTTTTAGTACAGAAATTAATGGAACTGGCTTAGGACTATATCTATCCCATAGTTTTTGTGAGGCCAATCAGGCTAAGCTGTACTATGTAGAACAACAACAAGGGGCATGCTTTCGTATTGAATGCTTACGCGTCAATCACACTTAATTGAATTGGGGTATCACAGTGGATGTAAAACCACTTATTTTATTTGTTGATGATGAAGAAGATCTTTGCATGCTGATGCAAATGAGCTTAAATCGTATGGGAATTGACTGTCATATTGCACATGGTGTTAACCAAGCACGTCACATGTTACAACAGCAGCCCTATGATGCCTGCTTAACCGATTTAAATATGCCAGATGGTTCTGGTTTAGAGTTAGTTTCCTATATTTCTAAGCATTATCCACAGCTACCTGTGGCGGTACTGAGTGCCTATGGCAATATGGATATTGCCATTGCAGCGCTTAAGGCGGGTGCCTTTGATTTTGTCAGTAAGCCTGTCAATCAGGTTCAATTACAACAATTGCTCAATCAAGCGCTCAATCAGCCCCCTCAAGCTGCAGATTTGCCTAAACAACAACTGATTGAAGAACAAATGCTGATTGGGCATTCGGCTGCGATTCAAAGTTTACGTCAAACAATTCAAAAAATTGCTCGCTCGCAAGCACCTGTGTTTATTCATGGTGAATCGGGTACAGGCAAAGAAGTGGTGGCCAATTTAGTTCATAAACTCAGCAACCGGAGCCAAGGCCCTTTTGTGGCCATTAACTGTGGTGCGATTCCAACTGAATTGATGGAAAGCGAATTATTTGGGCATAAAAAAGGCAGCTTTACTGGTGCCAATCAAGATAAACAAGGTCTGATTCAAGCCGCTCATGGGGGCAGCTTATTTTTAGATGAATTGGCAGAATTACCACTGACCATGCAGGTTAAATTACTGCGTGCCGTACAAGAAAAGAAGATTCGTCCAATTGGTTCTGATCAAGAAATAGACGTCGATTTCCGTATCATTAGTGCTACTCATCAAAATTTAGAACAATTAGTCCAACAAGGTCAATTTAGACAAGATCTATTTTTCCGTATTCATGTCATGGATTTATATTTGCCGCCCTTACGTGAACGTGGTGATGATATTTTATTGTTGGCCAAGCATTTTATTGAAAAAATTAGTCAAGAATGGCACATTTCAGCCAAATTACTTAGCCCTGCTGCACAAAATTTCTTATTACAGCAAAACTTTCCTGGCAATGTACGCGAGTTACGCAACATCATGGAACGTGCGCTGACCTTATGTGACAGCGAAAAAATCGACATTGAGCACCTACAAGGCTCAAATACGCGTAGTTTGACTATTCCGCTGGCTAAACCGATGACTCCAGTCCAAAACGTCGCACTGGATGTACAGGCGCTAAGCAGACCGGGTCTGCCCCAAGAAGGTTTGGAACAACATTTAGAAAATATAGAAAAGCAGATTTTATTAGATGCGCTCAATATCACTCATTGGAATCGGACTTTAGCAGCTAAAAAACTGGGAATGTCCTTTCGTTCCTTACGTTATCGCTTAAAGAAATTTGGTCTAGATACCGAAGATGAATAATTGTTAGCGCGCCAAAAGCATCTCAGCAATACGTTCTAAATAATTTTGTTCACTCATGCCCAATTGCATGGCATAGCTTTGATTGGGCTGAATCCCCAGCCCTTCAATCATTTGTCCATTGGGAGTGTAGTAATGCGCCACCGTCATTTGTAAGGCTGCACCATTAGACAGAGGAAAAAGTTTTTGTACCACGCCTTTGCCATAACTTTTCTCGCCCATCACCCAAGCGCGCTTATGCACTTTCATGGCTACAGTAAACACTTCTGCTGCCGATGCCGAACCATGATTAATCAATACACCTAATTTCACATCATTTAGCTCATTGCTCGGCAAAGCTTGAAATTGCTGCTCGCCCTCAGCTCGACTTTTGGTGACTACAATTAACCCCTGATTTAAAAATAAATCAGCGGTTTCCACTGCAGCGGATAATAAACCTCCAGGGTTATTACGTAGGTCGATTAGCACTGCTTTAGGACGCTCACTATCATACTGTTCAATAATGGCTTTAATTTCATTGGCGGTGTCTTGCTGAAAAACCTTTACCTTAATTAAAAGCACTTTATTACTTAGCATTTGTGCCTGAATTGCGGTATCAATTTTTTTATTACGTACCACATGCATTTCTTGGCTATTAGCTGCCAATTGTAACGTCAGACTCGAAGCAATTGCGCCTGTAAGCAAAGAATTGACTTGATCATGATTCAAATTTTTGATTTCTTGCCCATCAATCTTAAAGACGGTCACGCCATTTCTTAAGCCTTGCTTGGCAGAATCAGCGTGGGCTTGTAAACCAGCAATCACCCATTGTTGATGTTGTTGATTATATTCAAGTTCAAAATCTACCGTGGCAATCTCACCTTCAGTATATTGAATCAGTTGTTTATAGTCTTCTGGGCTTAGATAACGTGAATAACGATCTAAACCTGAAACCATGCCCTGAATGGCCAATTGGAATAAAGCCTGATCTGCTTTGGCATCGACATAATTATCTTTCACAATGCCATAAATTTGTACAAATTCTTGAATCGACTCAACAGGTACTTCTAAGTAAGATGAGTCAAATTCAGGTGCTGGCGCACCTGAATCTACTGCGCCATGACCCAAACTAGTAAACATCGCTAAAGCAAGCGCTCCATATTTCCAGTGGGTCATGACCACTCCTTTTATTTTAAAGTAATCAAGTTACGACCTTGCATTTCGGCAGGGATCGGTAACTGCATTAAGCTGAGCAGCGTCGGTGCAACATCGGCTAATACACCACCTTCAGCGATCTCTGCTTGGGTTGGGCCCACGTAGATAAATGGCACTAACTCAGTGGTATGTTGGGTATGTACCTGACCGCTTTGGTAATCTTGCATTTGTTCCACGTTACCATGATCGGCAGTGATGAGCATATGACCGCCTTTGGCCATCACAGCATCATACACACGGCCCAAGCATGTATCGACTGCTTCTACCGCTTTAACTGCCGCATCAAAGACACCAGTATGACCGACCATATCACCATTGGCATAGTTCACCACCAGTAGATCAAACTCACCCGATTGAATAGCTGCAACCAATTCATCAGTAACTTCAATTGCGCTCATTTCTGGTTTTAAGTCATAAGTCGCAACATTTGGTGATGGAATTAAAATACGTTTTTCACCTGGGTATTCATCTTCACGACCACCACTAAAGAAGAACGTCACATGCGCATACTTTTCAGTTTCAGCAATACGTAATTGAGTTTTACCTAAGTTAGATAGATATTCACCAATCGAGTTAACTAAGTCTTCTGGCATATAAGCTACAGGTGCATCAATGCTGGCTTGATAACGCGTTAACATCACAAACTTTGCTAAAGCAGGCACTACTTTACGTTCAAAACCGGCAAAGTCTTTTTCTACAAATGCTTTGGTAATTTCACGTGCACGGTCGGCACGGAAATTCATAAATACCACGCTATCGTTGTCTTGAATCGCTGCAACATCGCCAATGCGCGTCGCTTTAACAAATTCATCGTTTTCTTCAGCGGCATAAGCTAACGCTAAGCCTTCAACCGCAGTTGCTGCCGTACGTACCGCCTCACCTTCAGTCAATAAACGGTAAGCCTGTTCTACACGATCCCAACGATTGTCACGGTCCATAGCAAAGTAACGACCAATCATGCTGGCAATGCGACCTTGACCTGGATATTGGGCAAATAAAGCATCCAATTTTTGTAAAGATGGCTCAGCACTACGTGGTGGTGTATCACGACCATCTAAGAACGCATGTAAGTAAACTTTTGCACCGCGTTTTAGCGCAAGCTCTGCCATGGCCACAATATGGTCTTCATGTGAATGTACACCACCTTCAGACAATAAGCCCATAATGTGCACAGCGCCATTTTTCCCTTTGGCTTGTTCAACTGCATCAATCAGCACTTCATGCTTAAAGAAGTCACCTGTACGAATGTCTTTGGTAATACGGGTAAAGTCTTGATATAACACACGGCCAGCGCCAAGGTTCATATGACCCACTTCTGAGTTACCCATTTGACCATCAGGTAAACCCACGTCTTCACCAGAACCTGAGATTAAACCATGCGGATGCTTTTGCTGCATTGCCTTCAAATTTGGGCGTGCAGCCGCTAAAAACGCATTATCTTCAATTGCTTCGCGGTGACCCACACCATCCATAATCACTAATACGTGCGGGATTTTGCCAGCAGTTGCATCCGTCATAACCAATACTCTTGTGTCTACAAATTAAGCTCTATCTTACCCAATTTTTGGGTCAGACTCTATGTTTGGCTCATGGAGAAAACCTGAGCCTTAAATTGTTTTATTCCATGTTTAACGGGCGCGATGTAATAAATAACCGCCGACCATAAACATAAATAGAATTGGGATAAATACAAACCATGCAGGTGATGGTGAATACACTAAACTTGCATAGCCCAAGAAATCTTGTAAATAGAAGAAGGTTAAGCCCACAAACAAGGCAATCACCAAACGAAAGCCCATCGATTGCTGACGCAGCGGGCCAAAGATAAATGAGCAAGCAATCACCACCAAGGCAATTAAAGCAAAGGGCGCGGCCACTTTTTGCCAAAAGGCCAATTGATAGGTTTTAGGCACTTGGCTGTATTCATGCATATAGCCCATAAAACTCACCAATTGACTTGGCGATAAATCTTCAGGGTCAATGGTCACCATATGCACGTATTTTGGTTGCAAGGCCAAGGCTAAATCTGTATTGGCTGCTTTATTTAAACTGGCATTGCCTGCCGCTAATACATTCATTTCTTGGGTGTTTTGTAAGCGCCACTGGCCATCTTTGACAAAGCTACCTTGATCGGCCATTAAGGTGCCGCGCAAGCGATAATCGGCATCAAAATCTGTGACTTGCACGTTACGTAATTCACCTTGCGAGTTGGCATAGTCAATATAGATAAAGCGCTGCCCTTCACGGCTCCAATAGCCTTTAACTTCACCGAGTTCTGCCACGGCACGGTGACTTTTGACACTTTTGGCTTGTTCTGAACTATATGGAATTACCCATTCACTTAAAGCAAAAGATAAAATCACCAACAATAAGGCTGAGCGAATCACCCAACCGACAATGCGCCACAGACTCACACCAGCGGCACGCATGACGATCAATTCGCTATTTGATGCTAAGGTACCTAAACCCAAGACCGCACCAATTAAGGCGGAAATAGGTAAAATCTCATATAGAGCACTCGGTGCACCCCAGAGCACATACAACAACGCCTGCCATGCGCCATAACCGTCTTTGAGTTCACCTAATTCACCTAAATAGGTAAATAGAATTTGTAAGCCCGACAAGACTGCGGTGGCACCCAACATCGCTAAAGCTGTAGTTTGGGTCACATGTTTAGCAACAATACGACGTGCAAGCATTTTTATGACCTCACTTAGCTAACTTTTTACGAATTTTAGGTGCAAGGCTTTGCTTACGTGAAAACAGCATACCCGCTGCGCCATAAACCAATAGCACCAACGGATAGGCCCACATGCCCATTTCTTCTTTACTGATTCGGGTTTTTACCGCCATTAAGGCCACAATTAAGCTGGCAAAAATCAGTAAGGCTGGAAAGAGTTTTAAATAACGTCCTTGGCGCGGGCTGACTTCAGAGAGCGCAGTTGCCAAAATCAAGGCTATCACAATGGCAAAGGGGACAAAGACACGCCAACCAAGCTCACTCGCGACCACGGGATCTTGACGATTCTGCCAAAGCTCAGCGGTTCTTAATGCTTCAACTTCGGTGCTTTCAAATTTGGCTTCTTTATCGCTTTCTAAACGTAAACGATAGTTTTCAAATTCAGCTTGGCTATATTTAGCTGTACCTGGATAAATCTCGTAACGACGCCCTGCAGTCAAATCCACCACATTGGCATTGTCATTTTCAATCTCAACTCGGGTGGCTTCTTTGGCCAAAATCATCACATCAGGCTTGCCCTCTTTGGCTGCACGCTGATAGAAGAAAATATCTTTTAAATTTTTACGATCTTCAGATAAGTCACCGGCATAAATGGTGTATTGCCCCGATGAAATAAACTCTTTAGGACGAACTAAGTCAAAACCAGTACGTACCGCTTGCGTACTGGTGAGTTGTTCAAACTGACGGATACCCCACGGCGCAATCCATAGCATTAACGCGGCTTGCACCGCCAAAAACACTACTGTCATTGGAATAAGTAGACGTGATAAACGGTTACGGCTCATGCCACTGCCATTTAAGACCGCCATCTCATGGTCAACGTATAAGCGCCCAAACACCAACATTAAGCCAATAAAAAAGCCCAGTGGAAGAATTAAGGTTAAAAACTCAGGTAAACGGTAGCCGATAATGCTAAACAAAATACTGGCATCCAAACGCCCTTGCGCTGCCACACCAAAGTATTTGATCAGTCGACCGCCCATCATAATTAAGGTCAGTAAAGCAATCACCACCAAGGAGGTCGACACGACTTGCTTGACCAGATAACGCCGAATAATCAAATTAATTCTTCCAAAAAATGCCCGAATAAACTCGCATTAGTTTACCCGAATGTTGAAAATATAAAACCTGCTTGTTGAAACTCTACACATCCACGAGTTTCAGTGGTTTAATGGATCATAAAACTTTAAAAAGGCCTGAATACCGTATATGAAACTTAATATGAATACGTCATTCACTCAGAATACGTCTAGCCAGTCTTTGTTGATTTTAGTTGATTCTGAACAAGTACAACAGGCGGCAACCACTTATTCGATCAATGACTTGGCGCAATTAACACAAGCTACACAATTTAAAGCCAGCCCAAGCGAAACTTTAAGCTTAATCGCACAAATTAAAGATGCGCCCAATGCCACTTTAGTTGGCTTAGGTAAAGCGGCAGATATTACTGCAAATAAATTAGCAAAAATTGCGCAAACCATTATCAAAGCAACACAAAAAAAATTCCAAAGCATTAGCATTGATATTTCAGCTTTGCCTCAAGAACAGCATTATTTATTTGCCTTAAGCCTCACTCAAGCAGCCTACGGCTTTGATGAATTTAAATCCAAGAAAAACGAATTTGTTTTAAATGAAATTCATTTAATTGCAAGCAATAGCACACTCACTACAGAACAATTACGTTTAGTTGAAGCGGTAGAACGTGGTCAAAACTACGCACGTGACTTAGGCAACCGTCCGGGTAATATTTGCTTCCCTGAATATTTGGCCGAACAAGCGCAAGCTTTAGCCGCAGAGTTCCCTGATCTATTAAAAGTTACGGTACTGGATGAACAGCAAATTGCTGATTTAGGCATGGGTGCGTTTTTAGCAGTCAGCAAAGGTTCGGATCGTCCGGGTCGTATTATTACCCTTGAATACCAAGCTGAGCGCTCAGAAGCACCTGTGGTATTGGTAGGTAAAGGCATTACCTTTGATACAGGCGGTATTTCATTAAAACCAGGCGCAGGCATGGATGAAATGAAATACGATATGTGTGGTTCAGCCTCTGTACTGGGTACTATGCGTGCCTTATGTGAAGCAAAATTGCCTATTCATGTGGTGGGCACCATTGCTGCGGCTGAAAATATGCCATCAGGCGGTGCAACACGTCCGGGTGATATTGTCACCACCATGAGCGGTCAAACTGTAGAAATCTTAAATACCGATGCCGAAGGTCGTTTAGTCCTTTGCGACACGCTCACCTATGTCAAACGCTTTAATCCTGCAATTGTGATTGATATTGCGACTTTAACTGGCGCATGTGTAGTGGCACTGGGTTCGGTACTCACAGGTATGTTTAGCCCAGATGACGAACTGGCACAAGAAATTGAAACAGCAGGCCAACAATCATTTGACCGTGTCTGGCGTATGCCGGTGATTGATGACTATCAAGAACAATTGGATTCTCCATTTGCCGATATTGCCAACATTGGTGGGCCTAAAGCCGGTTCTGTGACCGCAGCATGTTTCTTACAACGCTTTACCCGTGACTATCGTTGGGCGCACTTAGATATTGCGGGTACAGCATGGGCTTCAGGTGCCAATAAAGGTGCAACAGGTCGTCCAGTACCACTGCTTATGCAAATTTTAGCGAACCGTGTACAGCATGGCTAAAGTCAGCTTTTATCTATTTGAACAAAGCGACGAACGGCAAGTGGCAATCACTTGCCGCTTATGCCGCAAGATTTTAAAGCAGCCAGAGAAAATCTGGCTGTATACTGCAGACTCTGAACTGCAACAGCAGTTAGATGAGGCGCTGTGGAGCTTTGATGCCAGTAGTTTTTTAACGCATGGCATTGATGAGCCTCACGCCAGTATTTGTATTTCAGCCGAATTACCCAATTCAAGTGAATGGATTGTGTTTAATTTTAACAAGCATGCACTTGAACAATATCAGGCTTTTAGCCACATTATTGAAATTATCGAAAATCACTCGGAAGCCAAAGCTTTGGGCCGAGAAAAATTTAAACAATATCGCCGTCTTGGGATTGAACCGCGTACGTTCAAACTGTAATTAAGGAGATCCGTGGTGACATTAAACGTCGGTCAAGATTTTAAACAGCGTTGGTTAGCAACACCCTTAGCTGTACGTCAGGTGTATTTAGATGACCTCGCCCGGATTTGTGATTTATTACAGCCTGAAATGGATAGCCATAAATGGTTGGAGCAGGATCAACGTGCCATTATTGAATCTGAAGCGCGTATTAAACAAGGCTATTTAGATTATCAAGCTGAATTATTGGCGGCTAAACGCTTACGTGAACGCTTAGCCCTTGAAGCCCAATTGGCGCAAAAACGTACTTTAGCGAAACAAAAAGAAGCTGAACTTGCAGCAGAAGAACAGCGTAAGCAACATGCACAAAATCAATTACTCAGCGTCTTACGCCAACAACAAGCTCAAGCCCTAACCACATATATCGCACGTTATCAGAAAAATCCTGAGCAGCATTACCCGCATTTTAATAAAGCCTTTAGAGTGCCAGACACCAGTATGTTATCCGAACTTGAAAGTGTACGCTTACGTTTGGAACTCGAAGCTGAAAGTGTTATTGAAGCTAAAGTGGCAGAATTGCGCCGTGTCTTACAAGCGGCTGCCAAAGAAGAAATTGCTTTAGCTTTAAAACATAGTGCCTTTGCGCAACAAGAAAAAATTGCCGTAAATGATGAACAAATCACCTTATAAGACTTAAGTCTTTAACACCTCACACTGCTGTTTTTGTCATCAAACTGACATATCTTTGTCACAAGATAATCAAATAAATGTAAAGATTCTCAGAATCTGAGCATTTGAGGGTAATAAATAACAACAGTGATGGGGTCACTATGGATATTTTAAATCAAGTGTCAGCAAAGATCGCGGCTTTACAAAGCGGTGATCAATGGGTCATAACTGCCGAACAATTATGGATGAGCCGTGCTGATTTTCAGTCCTTATCTGTCTATTTAAGCCGTGAAGCCGTAGAAGGAGACTTCTCTGTTGATTTAGCCAAACAAATCTCTGCATGGCTAGGTCATAGCGCACTGACTGTGACGAAACATTAAAATATTCTGGATAAAAAGCTCATTTTAAAATGGGCTTTTTTTATATAATCAGGTCTTTAAAGAAACCAAGAATATTACCTAATCCATAACCAATAGATAGCAACACCCCTATCCATAAGGCACTGCCTAAAATGTTATATAACATAAAGCTCGCTACATTCATGCGCGCTGAGCCGGCAGCAAAAGGTGCAAAAGAACGAACAAAAGGTACAAAACGTGCAATTAAGATGGTTAAGGCACCATGCTTACAAAAATAGGCATTGGTCTTTTGCATATACTCAGGCTTAAAAAAACGTGAATGTTGATTAAAATACTTAATGCCCAAAATTTGACCGGTATAGTAATTAATGACATAGCCTAAAGCTGCAGCAATAAACAGCAAGATGCCCATATATTGCAAATGTACATCACTACTGGTCGAGCACAATGCACCTACCGCGATCAGCAAACTATCACCTGGCAAAAAGAACATAAATACCGAGCCCGTTTCAGCTAAAATCACTGCAAACAAAATGGCGTAAATCCAGATACCATATTGCTCAAGTAGCATGGGCAGCCACTGTTCTAAGTGCAGTAAAACATCCATCATGGTTGTAATTCCATAGTGTGTATTCTCCTGCAAGTGCTTGCTATTTCAGTAAAAAATCTGGTTGTACCATAAAAAAACAGTCTAATTTTTCAACTAGACTGTCTATAGGAACTGATAGTTTTACTTCAAGAAACCATTTTCTGCAAGAAAATCCATACTAATTTTTGATGCTTGCGGCTGTTCAGCGGCCTGATCACCGAGCAATAAGCGCTCAATATAACGTGCCAAAACATCAACTTCTAAATTGACTTTACTGCCCATTTTCCATGTAGAAATGTTAGTACGTTCTGCAGTATGCGGAATTAAATTTAAACTTAAAATATTGCCACGCAAATGGTTAATCGTGAGGCTAACTCCATCTACAGTGATCGAGCCTTTTTCCGCTAAATACTTGGCAATTTCACGTGGTGCCGTCACTTCAAAATACAAAGAACGTGCATCTTGACGTACAAGTGTAATTTCACCAACAGCATCCACATGACCTGAGACAATGTGTCCACCAAAGCGTGTGGTCGGTAGCATGGCTTTTTCAACATTGACCGCTTGACCCACTTGCCAAGTGCCCAGTGTGGTACGACTTAAGCTTTCGCGTGATACATCAGCAGCATACCAATTGTCGCCCCATGCAATCACGGTTAAGCAAATGCCATTGGTGGCAATCGAATCGCCCAAATGCACATCAGACATATCTAAATCAGTTTGAATACGTACCCGTACGTCACCGCCTACGCTTTGTAAGCTCTCTACTTTCCCTAAACTTTCAACAATGCCTGTAAACATAAGCGGCTCTCTAATCTCTATTTTTTATTTACCATAACGCCAATTGCGTGGTCACACTACTGGTATCTACCCCACCCAATTCTGCATAGTGATGCAGTTGGGTCAGCAACTGACGTAGTGGTGGCCCAGATTTCGCGTGTGTATCGGTAATCACAATAAATTCTAATACCCTTGCCCGCTCGGACTGACGTTGCTTACTCACTCGGTAACGTGGCACATCTTGGGTCAATAACGTCACTCGACCACGTTTTAAATTGGCTTGCAGTAAGTCTGCTGCGTCGATATTACCATCGGTTGAATAACTGGTCAGAATATAACGCGCATTAATGGTTTCTACTAATTTCTCATAAGCTTCTTTAGCATGTCGCGATGAATTATACGGACTCGGACGCTCTTTACGCCATGCACGGTCAATGCCGCTTTTAAAGCCTTTGGTGTCTGGGGTTGGTAAATCGACCTGATCCCAAAGGGTTAAGGCATTGAGCACATGGTAATTACTACTATAAGCATGCTGATTATAAGGGGGATCTAAATAGGCAATATCCACTTCAAAGCTGCTCATTTGATTAGCCAAATGCTGGGCATCCACACACCAAACTTCCGCCGCAGGTTGTTGGCTGGCGCCAACATCGCAAAAACGGCTTGGCGTAAGCCACAGTAACGATTCAATTCGCTCTAATGCGGTTTGGGTTTTACCGCCCCAACCATGATGAAAACTTTTAAATACTCCAGAGGTATTACTGACAAAACTGGCTGAATATAACAGCGGTGCCAGTAATGCACTCATTTCCACATCATCAATTGCACCTTGGGCTTGCCAAGTGGCAATTTGCTGCCGAATCGCGTCAATGCGCATACCGTTACGACGTTTAAAGAATAAACGGTCGCGACTTGGGTCATAAATCTCATCATTACGCGGACAAAGATTATGCGTGACCCAGCCTTTGACTTCGGGCAAGCGATTTAAATAATCAATGGCTTTTTGATAGCCACCCAATTCTTTAAAGGCAGGTGCTTCGGTGCAAGATAAAATGGCGCTGTTCAGCGCATGACTATACGGTTCCCAGTCATTGGCAATCACGCGATAACCATTTTGCCGTGCTAAGCGTGATACCACACCTGAACCTGCAAAGAAATCAGCAAAAATTGGCGAGCGACCATCATCACGTTTTAAAGTGCCGGTGGTTTCTAGGGCTTCTAAAATAAGATGCAATAAACGACGCTTATTGCCTAAATACGGCACCAATTGATGGAAAAGGTATTCATCAGTCGTGCGCGCAGCATGACGACGTTTATGATAAACCGTAGATGACTCTGAACTCATAGTGTCTCTTGCATTGGAATCAGTCTTAAACGCACATCGTTGCCCACTTGCGCAAGGTCGATGAGTTTAAAACGTTGTTGCTCTGCCATACGGCTAAATTCAGCGCTAAACATGGCGCGTGCACTGCTGCCTAAAAAAGTTGGGGCAACATAACTGAGCACTTCATCGACCAAATTGGCTTGTAAAAATGCGGTCGAAAGTGTGGCACCGGCCTCCACCAATACATCGTATATTTGTTTATCTTTGAGTGTTCTGAGTAAATCTTCTAGACTTTGGATCTCAAGTTGTTCCACCCCTAAATCGGCTAAATCTTGGCGATATGGCCCCATCACCATCACCTGTTCAGGCTGAGCTAAAATTTTCGCTGTTAAAGCTAAACGTCCTTGACGGTCTAAAATAATCCTTTTGGGTTGAAACACTTGTGCTACATCAAACCCTTTTAGCTCACGAACATTCAACTGGCAGTCATCGGCAAGTACAGTTTCAATCCCTGTAATGACTGCACCTGAAATCGCGCGCCAGTGCTGTACATCTAAACGAGCCTCAGCACCAGTAATCCATTTCGATTCACCTGATGCCATCGCTGTACGCCCATCTAGACTAGAGGCTACTTTCAGGCGTACATAAGGTAGACCTGTTGCCATGGCCTTTAAAAAGCCTAAATTGAGCTGATGCGCTTGGTCTTGACATAGCCCCACCTCAACCTCAATACCTGCATTACGTAAGATGTGTACACCCTTACCTGCCACCAAAGGATTTGGGTCAGGACAAGCCACCACCACTTTTGCGACACCCGCCTCGACTAGGCCTTTGGCACACGGCGGTGTGCGTCCATAATGCGCGCAAGGTTCTAAGGTCACATAAGCAGTCGCACCTTGGGCTTGCTGACCTGCGGCACCTAAGGCAAACACTTCTGCATGTGGCTGACCGGCTTTAGGATGAAAGCCCTCACCCACTAAATTACCATCTTTAACAATGACACAACCAACATTCGGATTGGGTTTGGTTGTGTATTGCCCTGCACGCGCCAATGCTATCGCACGTTGCATCCAGATTTGATCTGAGTTTTGCATTTATTCGCTCTCTTGATCGCGTTGCTGCATTTGTTCAATCTGACGACGAAATGCTTCTACATCTTGGAAGTCTTGATAAACTGAGGCAAAACGCACGTAGGCCACATGATCCATAGCAAATAAAGCTTGCATGACAATTTCACCAATGGTGCGTGATTTGACATCACGTTCGCCCAAACGACGAATTTTAAGCTGAATATCGCTCAATACTGCTTCTATTTGTTCTTGGGTAACAGGACGTTTTTGTAGTGCGTGCATTAAAGAGCGACGTAATTTGGCTTCATCAAAAGGTTCATTTTTACCATCGGATTTAATTACCCGTGGCATCACCACTTCATAACTTTCAAAAGTGGTAAAACGCTCACCGCAACTAATACATTCACGACGACGACGAATTTGACATCCCTCAGCTGCCAAGCGTGAATCAATTACTTTACTATCTGCAGCGTTGCAAAATGGACAATGCATAGCGGTAAAATTGAACCCAAAAAATGAATTCGAAGTGTAGCAAAATGTAGCGCTTTACGCTAGATATGGAAAAAAAACAGCCCTTTCGGGCTGTTTAATACTATATATAGGATTTAATTAATCGACACGTTCACCATGTTGACTTAAATCTAGGCCCATACGTTCATCGTCAGAAGCCACACGAATACCAATGGTCATATCGAGAACTTTTAAGATAATAAACGTGAGTATTGCTGAATAAGCTACAGTTGCCAGTACACCTTCAATTTGAACCCAAAGTTGGCTCATTAAATTGGCAGGCACTGCGTCACCCATAATAAATTCACTCGCAAAGAATGCAGTTAAGATTGCACCCACAATACCACCTACACCATGTAAACCAAAGGCATCAAGTGAGTCGTCGGCTTTAAGTAAACGTTTTAATGCGGTAATACCCCAGAAACATACCACGCCACCAATTAAGCCCATAGCTAAAGCACCACCTACAGTGACAAAACCTGCTGCAGGGGTAATGACCACCAAACCTGCCACCGCACCTGAGGCACCGCCCAACACGGATGCTTTACCACGTACTAATTTTTCAGTAATTAACCAAGAGAGGGTTGCTGCCGCTGCTGCGACTTGCGTCACCACTAAAGCATAACCTGCTGAACCATTAGCACCTAAAGCTGAACCGCCGTTAAAGCCAAACCAACCTACCCACAGTAAACTTGCACCCAGTACAGTTAAAGTAAGGTTATGTGGTGCCATTGATTCACGTCCAAGTCCCATACGTTTACCCAACATATACGCTGCAATTAAGCCAGCAACACCTGAGTTGATGTGTACCACTGTACCACCCGCAAAGTCGAGCGCGCCATCGTTACCCAGCCAGCCGCCACCCCATACCCAGTGGGTAATTGGTGCATAAACCACAATCGACCAAATCGCGATGAATGCCACAAAAGCACCAAATTTCATACGCTCTGCAATCGAGCCACTAATAATGGCAACTGTAATAATCGCAAAGGTCATTTGGAAAATAACAAATAGAATTTCGGGAATGGAACCACTTAAGGCGTCAGTGCCAATACCAGACAGCATGACTTTATCTAGATTACCAATAAAGGCATTGCCTTCACCAAAGGCCAGTGAATAACCCACGGCAACCCATGTAATACTGACTACAGCTGCAGCCACAAAACTATGTGCCATGGTACTTAATACGTTTTTTTTACGTACCATGCCCGCATAAAATAGTGCTAGACCCGGAATGGTCATGAGTAGCACCAGTGCAGTCGAAATCAAAATCCAGGCGGTATCACCTGTATCTAAAGTTGCTTCTGGCTCAGCTTCTTGGACAACAGGCACGACCTCTACTGCATCAATTGCTGCTGCGGAGTCTGTAGTTTGTGTTGTGACCACTGTAATATTTTGACTAGGCGTTTCTACTGCAGTCGCTTCTTGAGCCCATACAGCAGAACCACCTAATAATGCGCTGGATAAACCAAACGCAAGCAGCGCTTTTTTCATTCGTTTCCCCCAACCGTGTTTTTGTAAGTTATGCCCTATTGAGCAAACTTCATGCCAACCTTAAACTGCGTCAGCACCTGTTTCACCGGTACGGATACGAATAACTTGCTCTAAGTTCGTCACAAAAATTTTGCCATCACCAATTTTGCCAGTGCTAGCAACACGCGTGATAGATTCGATGACAGCGTCCACCATATCGTCACTAATTGCGATTTCAATTTTCACTTTTGGTAGAAAATCAACAACATATTCAGCGCCACGATACAGTTCAGTATGACCCTTTTGACGACCAAAGCCTTTCACTTCAGTCACCGTGATGCCTTGTACGCCAATTTCAGATAAAGCTTCACGTACGTCATCAAGTTTGAATGGTTTAACAATTGCAGTTACGAGTTTCATGTTTATATTCCTTCGGTTTCTTGCACCAGTAAGGTTTTATGTTCAATTTCCGTGCCAAAGCCTTAAGGTTGGGGGATGTTAAGGCTTTTCACGTGCCTCTATTTATACATTATTTTGACCATTCGCACGTAGTGAGAATCTTAAAAAAAATACATATTTACTCAGAAAATAACGATTAAGCTTATTGAAGCGAGGGATATTTTTCTATCACGACTAGGGTCAAACAGCCAGCAATGCTACACTGAATAGACTTTGTTATTCATTGGACCTATCTATGTTCGAAACTTTGATTCAAGCCATTTTGCAGCAAGTTGAACAACCTAAAAAAGACTTAGAACATAACCTTAGAGCCTTATTACAAGAAGCAGTCAGCAAGATGGATTTAGTGTCGCAAGAAGAAATTGAGCGTCAACGCCAAGCCTTAGTACAGGCGAATTTACGTTTAGACAAACTTATGCAACACGTTGAAGCACTCGAACAGCAGCTTAAAGAGAAATAAGCACTCATTTTGTGCGTTTTTTAAGCAAAACAGTCCAGATCCTCTGCACCAATAAGGAGCAATCTAGATGTCGTTTGCAAAAATCTACACCCGTGGTGTACTCGGTTTAGACGCACCACTCATTGAAGTTGAAGTTCATATTAGTCAAGGCTTGCCTTCCTTAACCATGGTGGGCTTAGCTGAAGCTGCGGTACGCGAAAGCAAAGATCGGGTCCGCTCTGCCATTATTAACAGTGGCTTTAGTTTTCCCACGAAACGCTTAACCATTAACTTAGCACCTGCAGATTTGCCTAAAGATGGTGCACGCCTCGATTTAGCCATTGCATTGGGGATTCTAATTGCATCAGGACAACTCCCTGAACATGCAACTGAACAACTCGAATTTATTGGCGAATTGGCTTTGGACGGCCAATTACGCCCTACCACAGGCACATTAAGCATTGCAATTGCTTGTCAGCAAGCGGGACATCAATTGATCTTACCCCATGACAATGCTCATGATGCTGCCAAGTTAAACGATTTTCAGGTCTTTGCAGCCACACGTTTAACTCAAGTTTGTGCACATTTATCGGGTCAGCAACCTTTGGCTGCCTACCAATATCAGCAAAAAGATACTCAGCTTACCCCTAAGCTGGACTTAGCCGATGTTAAAGGGCAACTCAGAGCACGGCGCGCTTTAGAAATTGCTGCGGCAGGTGGGCATTCATTATTATTTAAAGGCCCACCGGGTACGGGTAAAACTTTACTGGCCTCACGTTTAGCGGGTATTTTGCCGCCTTTGAGTTTAGAAGAGAACCTGCAAGTTGCGCGGATTTATTCGGTTGCTAATCTTAACCATCAGTTTGGTGAACGGCCTTTCCGTGCCCCACATCATACCGCTTCAGCCATTGCATTGGTGGGTGGTGGCTCACAGCCTAAACCAGGTGAAATTACTCTGGCTCATTTAGGTGTATTATTTTTAGATGAATTACCCGAGTTTGATCGAAAAGTGTTAGAGGTGTTGCGTCAGCCACTCGAGTCCAAAGAAATTGTGATCTCACGCGCCTCTAGACAAATGAGCTTTCCCGCCAACTTCCAATTGATTGCTGCCATGAATCCTTGTCCATGTGGTTATGCATTTCATCAAGATCAGCGTTGCCAATGTTCAGCAATTGCTATTCAGCGTTATCAAAATCGTATTTCTGGACCTTTGTTGGATCGTATCGATTTACATATTGATGTACCGCCCTTACCGGCAAGTGAGTTACAAAGTACAGCTCCTGCAGAAGATTCAAGTACAGTACGCGCACGTGTCATTCAGGCCTATGACACGCAAATACACCGACAAAATTGCCTCAATGCCAGCTTAAGTCCAAAGCAACTTGAACACTACGCTGCTTTAAACCCACAAGCCGAGCAGATGTTAGCCCTCGCTCAGCAGCGCCTTCATTTATCTGCACGGGGCTATCATCGGGTGTTACGTGTAGCACGTAGTATTGCTGATTTAGCCTTGGTCGATCACATTGAAAGTCAACATGTTACAGAAGCATTGTCCTATCGTAGTGCTGAGCATTAAATTAAATACAGCCCTATGCAAGCCATTAAAAAGGCGACCATCTGGCCGCCCTTATTTGGCTTAATGAGACTTAACTTAGAAGCTATAACTTAAGCCAAAGACCACTTTGTTTTTTTGTTTTTCATCCACACGGTCATAACCACCCACCACAAAATCAATGCTCATATCGGCACCTGTATTACCCAATGGATGACTTAAGCCCACATTGAAGTGACGGAAACCAAAATCCTCTGTGGTGTCAAAGTATTTGCTCTGATCATCATTATAGTAGTACAAGCCTAAAGCGGTATTTAAGGTAAAATCTCGCGGCAAGGGATGGCTATATGAAGCAAGCACATAGGTATCACCTGTGTTACCCCATGCTACATCGTCCCATAAGGTTTGTGCGGTTAAACTTAGGTCTTTGTAGTTGATACCCACAACGCTTTCAAGCGCATTTACATCCGCATCTGACTCATAATAGTAATAATAGACAGCGCCAAGGTTATAGCCCCAATCATCGTTAATCGCGCCGTTATAACCTAAATAAAAATCATGCTCAAAGGTATCACTGCCGGTATATTCATCTCGCTCGGCATCATAATCAGTAAGTGAATAACCAATGGTCGAACCCCAGTAACCAGCATAAAAACCAGATGCATGGCTGTAATCTAAGCCGCCTTGAATGGTGGCTTGATCATTTTCTGGCGCATTGGTCAAACCACGTAAGTAGTAACTTGAAACCACAGCAATATTGCCGCTAATTTGATGGTCAGATGCAGCTTTGTCTGCTGCAAAAGTGCTGCTCGTGGCCAAAGCGAGTAAGAGCGCGGCTGATATTTTTGTTGTAAACGGCATGAATTTTCCCCTGCACAGATGGCATCGATATCAAGATTGATTTTTGTTAAATCTGTTTTAGCAATTGCTATGCCAATGCTGCTAAATCGTGTGGTTAAAAATAGATTAAAATTTAGTTAATTATTTGTTTAATATTTATTTTTAATAGAGAAAATGTTTATTTTTTACAGCTCATTTTTGTACTCCAATTAATAGATTTACTGCTTATATCGTTTAAACATGCATAAAATTCAAGCATTTTGATCAACTAAAACCTTTTTGCTTAAAAAAGGTGCAGCCATTTAGATCAAGCTGCACCATTTTTGATTTAAAAACTATAGTTAAGCCCAAACACAACATGCTCATCCAAATCTTGTTTATAGCGGTCTTGGCCACCCCAAATATAATCAAGCGCCATAGAAAGCCCTGTATTGCTCAAAGCTTTAGCTAAGCCAAAACGTACTTCAGTGAACTGATGTTGTTTCAGGGTTGCCACCACTGCATCATCACGTTGTTTATTGTACAGTGAATAGCCAAGACTAGTATTGAGCGCAAAGTCTAGTGCTAATGTATAGCTATAAGCTGCACTTACATACACATCACCCGCATTGGCATAATTTACGTCACTCAGCATGACTGCTACACCTAAACTAAAATCTTGATAATGCAGACTGTTGAACAGTTCAACACCTGTGCTACGGCGTTGATCCTGCCCATCTTCGCTATACACAGTACCCCCACCTTGGTAAATATAGCTCACTAATTGCGTGCTATAACTCCACTTTTCATTCAGCTCATTTGCATAGCCCACATATAAGTCATGCTCAAAGCCATGCTGTTTATCGTTCTTAGGTTGGTAGTTTAAAGTTGAGCCCCAATAACCGACACTCCACCCAGTTGGATGTGCATATTCAATCCCACCTTGCACAGCCACCTTATCGTTTTCTTCACCCCCACGATAAATATATTTTGAAACCAAGCCAATCTCAGCTGAAAATTCACCTTGCTGTGTTTGCCCCACACTGTCTGCCCAAGTCAGCGTTGTTGCCATTAGACCTAAAGCCAATAGTATTATTTTGTATTGAGTCGTTAACATAAGGTTGTATTTTTTGTTGATTTAAATTATCCAAATTATACCGTGTTATAGGTTTATGATTAAAAAAACGGCATTAGTTTTGTGATAATTTTAGACATATATTTATGTTTTTAAAAAGAAAAACTAATTTTAACTCTCGTTTTAAAACTACTGAGTTAAAAAAAAATATCGCATCCTAATGCTCAATTGTGTACTTTTGATGAAAGAAAGTTTACAAAAACTATATTTTGCAGCCAAATTGTTATAAATCCAATTAGCAATTCGCCAGAATATTATCCCCAATCACTATCTAATTTTGTATGAGGCTCTCTCCCAATGCAAAAACTTACCTTGGCAGTTTTCATCCAAGCTGCATTGATTTCATCTGTATACGCAAGTGAACAAAGCGAAGCGAAAGGCTTTGTTGAAGGTGCGGAAGGCACCGTACTTTTCCGCACTGGTTTTTTAAACCGTGATAAGAAAGACAGTAACACAGACACCAGTTCTACTGCACAGACTGCAATTGTAAAACTTGATTCTGGCTTTACCCAAGGTGTTGTTGGTTTTGGTGCGGGTATTATTGGTGATGCGTCAATTAAACTTGGCGAAAACAAAAATGCGGGCAATGGCATGATTCCACGCCATAACCCAAATGCGGATGGTACACCAGGCGATGCCTATGATCATTGGGCACGTGGTGGTGCGTATGTAAAAGCACGTATTTCAAATACCACTGCAGTTTATGGTACTCAAGTTTTAGATATTCCTGTACTTGCGTCAAATACAGCACGTTTAGTGCCTGAATATTTTGAAGGCGTGTTAGTCACCAGTAATGAAATTGAAAACCTAGAATTGACCGCAGGTAAATTCACTAAAAACCAATATTCTGATCAAATTAACTCTGATGGCAATAAACTAGACCGTGCTGTAGTTTGGGGTGCAAAATACACGTTTAATGATGACTTAAATGCATCTTACTGGGGTACAGAGGTTAAGGACAAATTAGAACGTCACTATGCCAACCTAAACTATACCCATGGCTTAAAAAATGATGCCTCATTAAACTTTGACTTTAGTGGTTATCACACTGATTTTGAGCCAGGGACCACTTACTCAGCAATTGTCGCTGATCCTTTAACACAAGAAACTCAAAACTCAATTTGGGCAGTTTCGACTAGCTATAGCAAAGACGTACATAACGTTGCTTTAGCGTACCAACAAAACTCAGGTAACGTAGGCTATGACTACGGTGGTAATGCTGATGGTGTACAAAGTATTTACCTACCAAACTCATACCTTTCTGACTTCATTGGTAACGATGAAAAATCATTAGGCCTACAATACAACTACAACTTTAAGAATCATGGTCTTCCAGGTTTAAATTGGACTGCCGCCTATGTATATGGTTGGGACATTAAAGCCACCGACAATAACGGTAACATGACCACTGACAATGCGAAAGAAAGCGAATTCTTTAACCAGGTCAAATACACCGTACAATCTGGTGCAATGAAAGATGCAAGCTTGCGCCTACGTCACTCATACTACCGTGCTGATCAAGCCTATAACGATGCTTACATGGCAGACACCAACGAATGGCGTATTTGGTTAGATATTCCTGTAAAATTATTTTAATTTTTAAGAATATATACCCATAAAAAAACCTGCACAGTGTGCAGGTTTTTTTATTTTCAAATAATTTATTTAAAATTATTTGTTTGCTTCTGCATAAGCTGAAATTGAGCTGAGTACTTCTTGTTTTGCAACATCAGCACCTTCCCAACCACTTAACTTCACCCATTTGCCTGGTTCTAAGTCTTTGTAGTGTTGGAAGAAATGTTCGATTTGGCTGATCAATAGTGGAGGCAGATCAGTATATTCTTGAACGTCTTTGTAGATTGGCGTTAATTTGTCATGTGGCACCGCAACAAGTTTCGCGTCAACACCACCATCATCTTCCATGTTCAGTTTACCTACAGGACGGCAACGAATCACAGAACCTGGTTCTACAGGGTGTGGCGTCACAACAAGTACGTCTAATGGGTCACCATCAAGTGATAATGTGTTTGGCACATAACCGTAGTTTGCTGGGTAGAACATTGCTGTACCCATGAAACGGTCTACAAACAATGCGTCAGAATCTTTGTCGATTTCGTATTTAATTGGTGCTGCGTTTGCAGGAATTTCAATGATTACGTAGATATCGTTTGGTGCGTCTTTACCCGCTGGGATGTTGCTGTAGCTCATAGCATCACTCTCAAATTAAGCTGTATTTCAAAGCGCAATTATAGCGACTTTGCCTTTCAATCACGCAGCGATTATACACCGCTAGACAGGATTTTTTAGCCCACTGTCAGCTTAATCACCAGCAACAATAATAAAACTGGACACGATAACGCCATAAACCACACAATCGAACGTAGCGTTGCCCAATTCAACACATAGCATAGACCATAGATGATACGTAATACGATATAAGCAATACCAAAAGTCATGATGATACTTTGTGGCAATACCATATATTCAGCAATTAAGATTGCAGCAATAAATAAGGGTAAGCCTTCAAAGCTATTTTGCTGGACGGCATGGGCACGTGCAGCCAAACCTGTGGTTTTACTTAAAAATTCACGTGGATTTTGGTTATCTTGAGCACGAAAGCCCCCTGCTACTTTGGCAATGACCGCAAATACATAGGGTAATAAGCAGGCAATTAAAATCAGATAAATAATTCCACTTATGCTTTGCATCTATATTCATTCTCAAGTTGCGCTAAGCTTGCATCATAGCATGGCAATTTTGTTAAATAGAGCCTTTGCTACAATTGCACTTAGGTTGGGTTATGAACGATCAAGAACAACAGAAAATGTTTGCTGTCCTCGAGCAGCAAAAATTACATCAGCAACGCGTTGATGGCGTACTTAAAATCGTTTTACCAGTTGTGGCTTTTTTACTGGCCATGATTTGCGCTAACTTTAATATTCTTTCCACCTTAGGCACTATCATCACGATGACCTTGGCTTTTTGGATGGTTGGCATTAAACGTAAAGTACTTTGGCACTGGGCGACTATTGTGATTGTGTATTGCTTGGCTGACAATCTGTATAGTTATGGCAATGGCTTTAATTTAGATGCCTTTGGACGCCAATGTGGCACCATGATTTTATTCTTATGGATTATTGGACTAGGTCGTCCTTATATTGACCGTTGGTTGATGAAAAAATAAAAAAAGCGCCTGAAAGGCGCTTCTTTTTAAGCTGATTTACGTAAATCTTTACGTAGAATTTTACCTACATTGGATTTTGGTAACTCATCCAAAAACTCAACATAACGCGGACGTTTATAGCCAGTTAGATTTTCTTTAGCAAAGGCCAAAACTTCTTCTGTGGTTAAAGACGGATCTTTTTTCACCACAAACAGTTTAGGTACTTCGCCTGATTTTTCATCTGCAACCCCAATGGCTGCTACTTCCAATACTTTTGGATGTTTGGCTACCACTTCTTCAATTTCAGATGGATAAACATTAAATCCAGACACTAAAATCATGTCTTTTTTACGATCGACAATTTTGACATAACCACGATCATTCATAATACCAATATCACCGGTACGGAAGAAACCATTGACCATCACTTTGGCGGTTTCATCTGGACGATTCCAATAGCCTTTCATGACCTGTGGACCACGAATACAAATTTCGCCTTGCTCACCAAGTGCTACTTCATTGCCATCATCATCTAAAATCGCTACTTCAGTTAATGGCAGTGGAATACCAATGGTGCCACTAAACTCATTTGAAGCAGGTGGATTTGCTGTTGCTACAGGTGAGGTCTCAGATAGGCCATAACCTTCAACAATGTTCGTTCCGGTAATCTTTTTCCATGCTTCAGCAGTTGAAGGCAACACTGCCATACCACCACCCATCGCCATTTTTAAACGACTATGATCAAGCTGTTTAAACTCATCATTGTTGACTAAGGCATTAAATAGCGTATTGACCGCAGGGAAAAAGGTCGGTTGGTATTTGCGTAATTCTTTCATCACCGCAGGTAAATCACGCGGATTTGGAATTAACACATTGGCTTGACCTTTATACATGCCATACATGGCACAGACCATAAAGGCAAAAATGTGATACAACGGTAAAGCACAGAAAATACGGTCGTCTGGTGCACCGTCTTGGTTGCCAAATTTACTTTGGAAAATCCCATCACATTGCAGCAAGTTAGCCACTAAATTACGATGAGTCAGTTCCGCACCTTTAGACACACCGGTTGTACCACCCGTGTATTGTAATACCGCCGTATCACTTAAAGTTAGGCTTGGACGCTTATATTGGCTGGCGCTGGCTTTGGCCATCGCTGCGTTAAATTTAACGTGGTTTGGAATCTCCCAAGCTGGAATTTGTTTACGTACTGAACGTAATACAAAGTTGACCAGCGTGCCTTTTAGCATACCTAGCATATCACCCACAGATGCCACGACCACATGCTTAACTGGCGTTTTACCCATAATTTTTTGATAGACATGGGCAAAGTTTTCAATAATCACTAGAACTTCAGCACCAGAGTCATTGAGCTGATGCTCAAGCTCACGGGCGGTATACAATGGATTCACATTCACCAAAACTAAACCCGCACGTAATACTCCAAGTGCAACCACAGGATATTGGAGAACATTTGGCATCATCACCGCAACGCGTGTGCCTTTGGCTAAGTTTAAAGCTTGCAAATACGCAGCAAATTTGCGACTCGCTTCTTCCAACTCGCTAAAGGTTAACGCTTTATCCATAAAAATAAAGGCATCGCGTGAACCAAACTTTTGGAAATTACTTTCAAAAATATCCACTAAGGACGTATTTTCCGCTGGCAATGCAACAGTTTCAGGAATTCCTGTTTTTTGATACTCAGCTAACCAGATCTTTTCCATAATCCCAATTATCTCCAACTCATCTTGTGTCTTTGCTCTTGTTTTCAATGCTGCACTCATTGTTGTACGTGTAATGTGCAGCATTGCTTCCATCTTCACGATTCAAGTATATACGGATATCAGGGACAAAATACCAGCATTATCTTTGAACGAACAGTTTACTGGCTTTCTGATAACCCCGTGGTAACAGTTGCCCTTTTGACGCGCGCTTCGCGACGTATTTCGCCAAGTCGTCGCCTTTAAGCTTGAGCTGCTGTTGCCCTGCAACCACATGAATTACTTCATCTAAATTTAAAAGTAACACAGACAGCAACTGCTCTTGTTGTTCGAGTTGTATCAGTTTATTACCCTTACCTTTGTTGAGAATTGGTAATTCTGCCAGATCAATCACAGCTACTCTACCACCTGAGGTTAATAGCGCAACATGGCTAAACTGCTCAATGGCTTGAATCTCTAACACATGGCTATTTTCTGGCAAACTTAAAAAGGCTTTACCGGCTTTAGCACTGGTATCTAGCTGTTTCGCTTGGGTTTTAAAACCAAAACCTTTACTGCTTAACACCAAAATTTCAGCGTCATCTTCAGCAATAAATACCTGCTTAAAACCCACCCCATTTGCAGGACTGAGTTTTGAACTTAAAGGTTCACCAAAACCACGCGCTGATGGCAATTGGTTAATAGCTAAGGCATAACTACGCCCAGTTTCATCTAAGATATAGGCACGCTGATTAGATTTACCTTGTGCATGACTTAAATATTGATCACCGGCGCGAAAGTTCAGATTTTCGACATCAACCTCATGGCCTTTGGCACAGCGCACCCAACCGGCTTCTGAAATCACGACAGTCACAGGATCTGCTGGCAGCATATCTTGTTCATTAATAGCTGTGGCCTCTTGGCGCTCAACAATTGGCGAACGACGTGCATCACCAAACTTCTTGGCATCTTCTTTAAGCTCACCAATAATTAAATTCTTTAACGAATCTGGATTGGCCAATTGCTCACGAATAACCGTGGCTTTGCCTTCTAAATCCTCTTGCTCGGCGCGAATATTTTGCTCTTCAAGTTTGGCTAAATGACGCAGTTTTAAATCTAAAATGGCATCAGCTTGAATCTCATCAATACCAAATTTTGCCATTAAGATAGCTTTAGGCTGATCTTCTTCACGAATAATGCGAATCACTTCATCCACATTTAAATACGCCACCAACAAACCGCCTAAAATGTGTAGGCGTTTTTCAATTTTGCTTAAATGGTAATTTAAGCGACGCGTCACGGTTGCCTTACGAATTTCAATCCATTCCAGCAAAATACGGCGAATCGATTTGACTTGTGGACGTCCATCGGCACCAATCATATTTAAGTTAACGCGGTAACTTGATTCTAAATCAGTGGTGGCAAATAAATGACTCATCACCGCTTGGGCATCAATACGATTGGAACGCAGTACAATTACAATACGGGTTGGATTTTGATGATCCGATTCATCACGAATATCGCTAACCAATGGCAGTTTTTTGGCCTGCATTTGGTCGGCAATTTGGGTAATGACTTTTGAACCCGATACTTGATAAGGCAGATCAGTAATGATGATTTCATTTTTATCGACCGTATACACGGCGCGTACTTTATAGCTGCCACGACCTGTGGTTTGAATCTTCAGCAAATCTTCAGGCGAAGTGACAATTTCAGCTTTGGTAGGCAAATCTGGTGCAGGAATATATTCTGCGATTTTTTCATCGCTTAGATTTGGATTACGAATTAAAGCAATCGTACCTTTGACCACTTCGCGTAAGTTATGCGGTGGAATGTCGGTTGCCATCCCCACAGCAATCCCCGTAGTACCATTCATTAAAATATTAGGTACACGCGCAGGTAAATTAACCGGTTCTTTCATCGAACTATCAAAGTTATCTTGCCAATCGCAGGTGCCTTGGCCAAGTTCTGACAATAACAAATCACTATATGCCGACAATTTAGCTTCGGTATAACGCATCGCTGCGAAAGATTTTGGATCGTCAGGTGAACCCCAGTTGCCTTGCCCCTCAATAAATGGATAACGATAGCTAAATGGCTGAGCCATCAATACCATCGCTTCATAACAGGCAGAGTCACCATGCGGATGGTATTTACCCAAGACATCACCCACGGTACGCGCAGATTTCTTCGGTTTGCCCGTTGGCTTCAACCCAAGTTCACTCATGGCATACACAATACGGCGTTGTACCGGTTTTAAACCGTCACTAATATGCGGCAATGCACGATCCATAATCACGTACATGGCATAGTTTAAATAAGCTTGTTCGGTAAATTCTGCTACTGAGCGGTTTTCTGTCGCATGATGCGCAAGGCTTGTCATAACAACCTATAGTCCTAAAATCGTGTTTTTGTCTGTTTGAATTATAATGCGATGTCGCAGATGAAACCTAATCAGAAATACATCTGCGACATTTCATGACGCTTATTCAAGCATCTTGTTTTTATTTACTTAGAAATTGATTCTAAAGTACGGCCCTTGGTTTCTTCACCTAAGACCAAAATTACCAATGCCACTGCAACTAATACCGCAGTAAACATCATAAAGACATAACTAAAGCCGTTGTCTTTGACCATTAAGTGCGTCACCACCATAGGCGCAACAATACCGCCAATACGACCAATGGCACCTGCCCAACCTGAGCCAAAGGCACGAATGTTGGTTGGATACTGCTCTGGCGTATAAGTGTATAGCACTCCCCATGCACCTAAGTTAAAGAAGGACAGTAAGCATCCCCACAGCACAATCAAAGCGACACTATCGGCTTGACCAAAGAAATATGCTGAAACTGCACACATGCCAATAAACACCGCAAGTGTTGCTTTACGTCCCCACCATTCCACCAACCATGCTGCAACAATGTAACCCGGAAGCTGGGCTAAAATCATCACCAAGACATATTCAAAGGATTGCACAATGCTATAGCCTTGTTTAACCAACAAGCTTGGCAACCATGTAAAGATACCGTAATAAGAATAGACAATGCCAAACCAAATCAGCCATAGCATTAAAGTACGACGTGCAAACACGCCTGACCACAATTGCTTAAAAGAGATTTCTTTTTGATCAGAAACTTGTTTAACCTCAATCGTTTCAATCACTTCAACACCGCATTTACGCTCAATGCTTTGCACCAAACGATGTGCTTCATCAATACGACCGCGGTTAATTAAATAGGGAATCGATTCAGGCACCATCTTCCAAATCACAATGGCATATAAAGCCGGAATACCACCAATTAAAAAGGCCATATGCCAATCAAATTTTGGGATAACAAAATAAGAGACTAAAGCCGCACACAACCAACCTAAGCCCCAGAAACTCTCAAGCAAGACAATGAAACGACCACGCACATGCGCTGGAATATATTCACTGACCAAAGTAACCGCTACAGGTAATTGCCCGCCTAAACCTAAGCCTACAATAAAACGTAATACCAGTAACCATGTGAGGTTTGGTGCAAAAGCACAGGCTGCAGTTGCTAAACTATAAATAACCAAAGTGGTGGCAAATACAGTTTTACGCCCAATACGGTCTGCCATAGCGCCAGAGCACACTGCACCAATGGCCATTCCCACAAAGCCAATGGATACCACCCAACCTTTTTCGGTTGGGGTCATGGCCCAGTCTTCAGACATTTTAGCTAAAATAAAGGAAATTAGACCGGTATCCATGGCATCGAACATCCAGCCCAATCCGATGACCCATAGCAAGGTGTAGTGGAACTTACCAATCGGTAAGCGTTGAATCCGAGAGACTAAATCCATAACAAGATCTCTGATTTGGTGAAAGGAAGCATGCTGCTTTCACAACAGGATTTATGATTTTGCCTTTTGTTATACGCCATATTGCTCAAAATATCTGCAATTTTTTAATCAGGTCAGCCTTTATTGTTAAGTCATTTATGAAGCATCTTTAGAAGATGCTGATTGCTCGTCATCTTCTTTGTAAATGAATTTTGGCATTTCTAGCCCAAAGTAAATCGCGATACAACGCAGTGAAAAACCAAATACTAAAGTGGCAATTACAGTTAATTCCAGCGATAAACCTATCTTTAAACATAACCAATAACAAATGACCGCCACAAAAGAAATACTGGCATACAGCTCACGGCGAAAGACTAAAGGCACGTCATTACATAAAATATCGCGTAAAATCCCCCCAGAGACACCCGTCAGTACCCCTGCAACGGCTGAGACCACAAAACCATGCCCCATCTCAAGGGCAATTTGACAGCCAATAATGGTAAAGCCAATTAGACCTAAGGCATCTAAGAGTAAGAACACTGAACGTAAATGGCGCATCCATTTGGCAATCATAATGGTAAAAAATGCCGCAGCGCAGGTCAGAACCAAATATTCAGGATGCTTCACCCAAGTTAAGGGATAATGGCCAAGTAATACGTCACGCACCGAACCGCCCCCTAAAGCGGTCACACAGGCAATAATCACCACACCAAACCAATCCATACTACGCCGACCTGCCGACAACGCACCGGTCATCGCTTCAGCCGTAATCGCAATAATATAAATAACGGTAAGTAACATCGCCTGAAATCCATCATATCGGCTAATTCGTGCGCGCTATTCTAAGCCAAATTGTCAAAAAAGTTACAAAAATTGTGCACAACATTGCTTAAATTTTTTAGCCGAGCCACAAACGCAGGGCTGCTTCATGCTAGGGAAAATTTCATTGGTCGGATCTAAGAAATACCACAGTCCCTCATGTTTCACAAAATGCGAAACTTCGTGATGCACTTGTGCTTGTTTACCATCATGATAATGCGCTTTAAATTCTACTTGCGCATGGTTTTTATCAAGCTTTTCTTGTGCTTGCACCACTTCAAGTTTCAGCCATTGATTGGCCTTGCTCCAATCGGCAATGGCTGCTACATCCAAATGCTGTTGCTGTAATAACGCAGTAGTTTTGACAATATAGTCAATCTGCTGTTTGGCAAAAGCGCTATAACGTGAACGCATCAGTTGCTCAGCACTTTGCGCCACGCTTTGACCTAAATGTAAAGGCTGACAGCAACTGCTGTAATCGGGGTTACCACATGGGCATGCATTAGACATAAGTTAAAAAAATAGCTCGACAATGCGAGCTATTTTAACCTGATTCTAAGCCCAAGGCTTAAATGTTGGCTTGTGGATTTTGGATAATATGCACTTTCTCGATTTTATGGCCATCCATCGTAACAACTTCAAAGATATGCTCATCCGCTTTGAGTTTTTCACCATTTTCTGGCAAGCGTCCCAAATGAAATAAGATATAGCCAGACAAGGTTGAATATTCTTCTGCTTCATCCACCAAATCACGCCCTAATAATAACGATACGTGACGGATATCAGTTGAGCCATCTAGCATTAAAGTGCCATCTTCTAAGCTTTCTGCTGCACTTTCCAACTCATCTTCATCTGGAAATTCACCGGCAATGGCTTCTAAAACATCAATCGGTGTGGCAATGCCTTCAATTGAGCCATATTCATTTAACACAATCGCCATTTGTAGTGGCGCTTGGCGTAGCTGTTCCATCACCATCAACACTTGCGCATTTTCGTGCACAATCACCGGTTCACGCAGATGTTTTTCAAAATCCAGTACACCTGTTTCCACATATTCATTCAGGACTTTATGGGTCAATACTACACCCGCAATGTTGTCGAGTTCACCATGTGCCACAATTAAGCGTGAATGCGTAATACTGAGTAACTGCGCTTTGATCTCGGCAGGACTGGCATCTAAGTCTAACCATTCAAGTTCAGGTCGCGGCGTCATTACTGATTTTACCGGACGTTCCGATAAACCAAGCACCCCTTGTACCATCACGCTATGATAAACGCCATTTTGCTCAGCAAAGACCTCATCAGCAAAAGCACGGGTGGCTAACACATCAGGATTATGTGAACTCTCAACTTTTTTACCGCCTAACATTCGCATTACCGCCGACGCAGTGCGATAACGTAAATCGGTGGTGGTCACTAATTTTTCTTGGTTACGACGCATCAGTTGATTTAAAAACTCAATCAAGACTGAGAAGCCAATTGCAGCGTATAGATAGCCTTTTGGAATATGGAAACCAAAGCCTTCTACCAATAATGAGAAACCAATCATCATTAAAAAGCATAGGCATAAAATCACTACCGTTGGATTTCTATTGACAAAGTCCATTAAGGCTTTGGATGCCCACAACATAATGATCATGGCAATAATCACTGCCAACATCATCACGGATAATTCTTTGACCATGCCAACCGCAGTAATCACACTATCGAGTGAGAAGACCGCATCTAACACCACAATCTGCACAATTACCATCCAAAAGACGGCATGGACTGGATTTTCTTCTTTTTGAATGGGCTTGCTCTCGAGGCGCTCACGCAATTCCATGGTGCCTTTAAACAGCAAAAATATCCCACCAAAGAGCATAATCAGATCACGTCCTGAGAAGGCATGTCCAAAAATAGAAAATAAAGGTGCGGTGAGCGTAACGACCCATGCAATAGAGGCAAGTAAGATGAGGCGCATGCCTAAAGCGAGCATTAAACCTAAAATACGCGCTGCATTACGTTGTTCTGGCGGCAATTTTTCTGCCAGAATGGCAATAAAGACTAGGTTATCAATACCCAAAACAATTTCTAGAATAATTAAAGTTGCCAGACCAACCCATGCTGCAGGATCTGACATCCATTCAAAAATCATGGCTGACGCTCCTGCAAGTTGACCCTATTATTATGCTGATTAAAAAAATAATAATTTATTTTCTCGGAGCGATACCAATCACTACCACTACTCATATTGGTTGCTGTGTTGTTAAACAGAATTTCAGTATAGGCAAGATTTAGCTGAAATTCATCTTTTTTATCACAGGGTGATTTTAGTCGCGATTTTGTATCTAAATCTGCGTTTTCGATAAATTGTCATATTTATTGCATAAGCTAGAGTGAACAATAAGAAGATGCTAAGGTGAATAAAAAGATGAATAGCGAAGTAAAAATGCCACAACAATTAAATCCTCTCACTATACAAACCACTCAACCTCTCATTGCCTTATATTGCGGCTCACGCGTGGGCAATAACCCCATTTATTTACGCACCGCGATTGATTTAGCTCAAGGACTGGCTCAACACGGCTTTGGCTTGGTTTATGGGGGTGCCAGTATTGGCTTAATGGGTCAGGTCGCCGATAGCATGATTGAACACGGCGGTGAAGCTGTGGGGGTTATTCCTGAATTTATGCTCGATTATGAACGCGCTCATAACTACTTAACTGAATTACACGTCGTTAAAAGCATGCATGAACGTAAAGCCCTTATGGCTGAACGTGCCAGTGCCTTTGTTGCACTGCCTGGGGGTTTAGGTACTTTTGAAGAAATTTTAGAAGTAGCCACTTGGGGGCAACTGAATCAGCATCAAAAACCCATGATGCTGTATAACGTAAATGGCTTTTATGATCATTTAATTGCCCAGCTCGACCATGCGGTATTAGAAGGCTTTTTACCACCTCAACATCGGGCTAAATTGATTGTTTGTGAAGATGTTCAACAGATTTATAGTGTATTAAATAACTTATCTACGCCACACAATGTAGCCATCTAGGCACAAAAAAAGCGAGCATGAAGCTCGCTTCTTTGATGAAGAACAGTTAAGACGCTAATGCCGTTACGGTGTTATAGAACCATGGCAAAGTTGTCGCTAAGATAACCGACATCGCTAAACCAAACATCAGTTTCATGGCATCTTTACTCACATTGCGTGAAGTACGACGCTTACCTACAGCTTGAATCAACATCGAGATCGCAAATTCACGACCGGCAAGTAAACCCAAGAATACCCATGTGGTACTCATTGGAATATTACTCCACTCTTTGAAGATCAATAAAATAATCGCATAGATAAAGTCAACAATGGTTGCAGCACGCACATCATTGACATCTGTTTTGGTATCAACAATCTTCTGAATCGCACCACCACGTTGGTACAGAATCACGCCCAGCAACACCACAAAGACCACAATCGCAAACATCAAAAATTCAAATGGCACTTGACGTGGCACATAAACAAAGATGTTAGCTAAATCTTGAATCAGCCATTGGCTCCACAAGAATGCTGTCGATAACCACTGTAGCACCACCCATTTAGTTGAGTGCTCTTGATCTTTGGTTTGGTTAAAGTACACCGTCATTCTGTTGGCAACAAAACGGTAGATGATTAAGGCAGTAATAAAAGCAACCGCATAACCCATCATAGACTTCACCATCATCGAACCTAGACTCGATGGTGAGAAAATGGTGAGCACCAAGAATGTGGTACTGACTGGAATACCATATTTGGTTAATAACAATAATAAAACCGGCGGTACAATATACAGCCAAGTAATGCCACCCTCAGGGAAGGGAATGGTTTCAAGTCGGCCATAAGAGGCATCGCCTACACCAGAGGCATACCAACCGTACATGAGAACCGCAATCAGGATACTGCTGACAAAGATCCACAGTACCCACCAAGGGCGATGGGAGTTAGATGAAAGGAATGTACCTAAGGTTTGTGGTACATCGTTTCCGACAATGGAGTAGGCCGCTAAACAGAAGCCAATGACCATTAAGATTTCAATCGTCATAACAAGAAATTGCTAGATCATAAATGTATTGCGATCTTATGGCGTTTTTATGACAATTTCATGAACTTTTAGCCCAATTGCAGATTTAAATGCATTAATCCTAGATAAAATCATGAAAAACAATGTGAATCTCTTAAGAAAATATTGTCACAAGAAATAGCAATCGGCTGCGCTTTATTACAGTTTTGATTAAGATGTTGGATTACACTACAGCAAAAATACTCAGACCCCATATCTGCTATGACCCAAGCTCCTGTTCATCAAGCCCTACAACCACAATTTCGTCTGTTGGTGCTGTTGGTGTCTATTGGCTTTTTTATGCAGGGTTTGGATACCACCATTATTAATACTGCTTTACCTAATATTGCTAGCCACTTACAGCAAGACCCTTTGCAAATGCATAGCGTGGTGGTGGCCTATGTATTATCGGTGGCGGCCTGTATTCCTTTAAGTGGCTGGTTGGCGGATCGCTTTGGAGTGCGCAATATTTATTTTGCCGCCATTGTGATTTTTACTCTTGCCTCTTTAGGCTGTGCTTTTTCAAATAGCTTGACTGAACTGATTTTTTATCGCGTCTTGCAAGGCTTAGGCGGTGCACTACTCATGCCAGTGGGTCGTTTAGCCATGCTTAAAATTATTCCACGTAATCAGTTTTTATCGGCCATGAGTCTCATGAGTTTAGCGGGTTTACTCGGCCCGCTAATGGGCCCAACCTTGGGGGGTTGGATGGTCGAGCATGCTTCATGGCAATGGATTTTTTTAATTAATTTGCCCATGGGTGTGTTAGGCGCATGGATGACTTATAAAGTGATGCCTAATGTTACAGAAAATCAGGTTAAACGCTTTGACTTTAGCGGTTTTTTGATGCTGTTTGTGGCCATGGTAGGCTTATCACTCGGGATCGAAAACTTTGCGAACCCTGAAAAATCTTTATATTTTTCTTTAGGCCTAGTTGGGTTAAGTTTAGCTGCCATGGCTGCATATGCCTATCATGCACATAGTCATCAAAATGCCTTGTTTCGTAGTCAGTTATTTGCCAATCGCATATTTACTATTGGTATTTTAGGCAATAGTTTTGCCCGTTTGGGTGGCAATGCAATTCCCTTTATTTTACCGCTGATGCTGCAAGTGGCGTTTGGTTTTGATGCCTTTACTACAGGCTTATTGATGATTCCGACGGTACTCGGATCACTGGCTTCCAAACCAATGATTCGTAAACTGATTCAATGGCTTGGCTATCGTCGCTTTTTACTTATTAATACTTTATTGGTTGGCGCCTGTATTGCCAGTTTTGCTTTAACTACAGCTGATATGCCGCTTTGGTTACGTGCATTACATTTCTTTATTTTTGGTCTGCTCAATTCGTTGCAGTTTGTTGCCATGAACACCCTCACTTTAAAAGATTTATCGCAACAAAACGCCAGTAGTGGCAATAGTTTTTTATCCATGATTATGATGCTGGCCATGAGTATTGGCGTGGCGTTGGCAGGTACTTTAATCAATCTGTTTACTGCCTATTTAGGTACAGCTCAAATTGAACAAGCTTTTCATTTGAGTCTGATTTGTTTGGGCCTGATTAATATTATTGCAGCGGCAATTTTTTGGCAGATTCCTAAAAACACCGCCGTATAGTGGAGTATGATATTTTGATCTTTGATTTAGGTGAACGCTTATGCCACGCTCTTCGCTTCATGCCAAGCCATTGGTTTGGATAGTTGGGGCATTCGCACTTGTCGCTTTAGTCAGCCTTTTCATCTATATTTTTGTTTTTCAACAAGCTAAAACTCAGGCTGCAGAATTTCCGATTCAAGGCTTTGACGTTTCCCACCATCAACACAACATTCAGTGGCAAAAAATTTCACCGCAAAAATATCAATTTGTCTATTTAAAAGCCACTGAAGGTGGCGATTTTAGTGATCGTCAATTTCAGCAGAATTGGCTTCAAGCCCGCGAACAGGGCTTGCATGTAGGTGCCTATCATTTCTACCGTTTATGCCGCGATGGCAAGACTCAAGCACAACATTTTATAGCCACTGTGCCTAAAAAATCCGATGCGCTTCCCCCAGTGATAGATTTAGAATATGACAGCAAATGCATTAATCACTACACTCAAGAACAACTGCTGCAAGAAATTCAAGTAATGCATGATCAGCTGTATCAGCATTATGAAAAACAACCCATTTTTTATACCTCTAAAGCTTTTTACAATATTGTTTTAGCTGGACATTTTTCCAATACGCCACTATGGGTGCGTGAATATAAAGGCTTGCCGGATTTAAAAGGTCAACCTCAATGGCTATTTTGGCAACATAGTCACACGGGTAAAATTGCCGGTATTTCTACTCCAGTTGATCTCAACGTATTTTATGGTAATGCCCAAGATTGGCAGAATTTTTTAATTCAAAATCAGGTAATTGAAGCCCCTTAACATGAGCTTACGCAAAATTATCCATATTGATATGGATGCCTTTTACGCCTCGGTTGAACTGCGTAAACGTCCAGATTTGCTTGATTTACCTGTGGTGATTGCTTCCCATCATCCACGGGCGGTAATTGCTGCCGCTTCTTATCCAGCGAGACAATTTGGTTTACACTCAGCAATGCCCATGAGCCAAGCCAAAAAACTATGTCCTCAAGTGATTGTGCTTGAACCTAACTTTACCGAATACCGTGCTGTATCCGCACAAATTCATCAAATTTTTCAAAAATATACTTCAATTATTGAACCACTTTCTTTAGATGAAGCCTATTTAGATGTCACGGAAAATTTACAAGGGTTGGCCAGTGCCACCGCAGTAGCAGAAGCGATTCGTGCCGAGATTTATCAAACCACACAACTGACTGCTTCAGCAGGGGTTGCACCCAATAAATTCTTGGCCAAAATCGCCTCTGATTGGCATAAACCCAATGGTATGTGTGTGATCAAACCGCATCAAGTGCAGAATTTTATTCAAGATTTAGCCTTAAACAAAATTCCTGGTGTAGGACAGGTTACGCAAGAAAAACTCCGAGCGCTTGGCTTCAAAACTTTAGGTGACTTACAACCTATTGCGGAAAATGTGCTCATTCAGCATTTTGGCAAATATGGTCAACAGCTATTTTTATATGCTCAAGGTATTGATAATCGCCCCGTACAAGCGCAGCGTGAACGACAGCAAATTTCCAAAGAAACCACTTTTGAGCACAATCTAAACCTTGAGCAATGCCAAGCACATTGGCCGCAACTGATCCAAGATATCTGGAACAGCTTAACTGAAAAAAATTTAACCGCACGTGGGATGAGTATCAAGCTTAAACTACCGCATTTTCAGGTATTACAACACAGTAAAAGTTTTAAACAGCCTTTTCAGAATATAACTGAACTTTCTCAAGCACTTGAACAACTCATTAAAGAAATGCAAATCCAACCCTCACTGCGTTTTCGCTTGATTGGTATAGGGGTCTATCAACTGCAAAAATCTGATGAGCAAACCCAACTGAATTTATGGTAATGCACAAAAAAACAGCATCAAGCACATTTTTTAACAAATAGTGATTCCATTTTAGCCAATTTAGGTTAATCTAATTGGGCAATGCATTACCCATGTATGTGCTGAGATGCTGAAAATCACCTTTATTTTTGGCACACTGTCCTGTGATTGGCGCGACGATCAATCCGAATATTGCAGGGCATCTCTGATAATAACTGGGTTCCCTCCTTTATGCATTCTGCATCTTCAAGCTCTATTTCACCTGAACAACGTGCACGTAAAGCTGCGCTGTCTAGCTTTGTTGGCGCTGTGGTGGATTGGTATGACTTTTTGCTCTATGGCATTGTTGCCGCACTGATTTTTAAAGATCAATTTTTTCCTAGTATTGGCGAAAATATGGGTACGCTGGCCGCTTTAGCGACCTTTGGCGTGGGCTTCTTATTCCGTCCATTGGGTGGTGTAGTCTTTGGGCATTTTGGCGACAAACTCGGTCGTAAAAAAATGCTGGTCCTGACTGTTATTCTGATGGGTGTAGCTACTGTAGGCATTGGCTTATTACCTAATTTTGCTGCCATTGGTTGGTGGGCGCCAGTTCTACTGGTGACTTTACGTGCTATTCAAGGGTTTGCTGTGGGGGGTGAATGGGGCGGCGCCGCCTTAATGGCCGTCGAAAATGCACCTCAAGGAAAGAAAGCGCTGTATAGCAGTGGTGTGCAAGTGGGCTATGGAGTTGGCTTGGTACTCGCAACTGGCGCAGTCTCACTGATTATTGCTACCCTTGGTGAACAAGCCTTTATGGACTGGGCTTGGCGTATTCCCTTTATTGCAAGCATCGTATTAATTGCTGTAGCCATGTGGATTCGTCGTGACCAAGAAGAATCACAAGAGTTTGTTGAAAAAGTCGTACATGCACAGCAAGAACCAAAAAAATTACCTATATTACAAGCCATTAAGAATCATCCTAAAGCCTTCTTTTATATTATTGCTTTACGTTTGACTGAGCTTCTGACCATGTATTTGGTGACTAATTTTGCCTTAAACTATTCCACCAACAACTTAGGTATGGATAAACAATTTTTCCTGAATATCACCTTAATGGTGGGCGCGATGAGTTGTTTCAGTATTCCTTTTTTTGCTTGGATTTCTGACAAAATTCAACATAAAACCATGTGCGTTTGGGGTGGTATCATTGGTGCGCTGTCTGCCTTTCCATTTTTTATGGCACTTGATGCACAAAATACTTGGCTAATTGTAATCGGGGCAATTTTACTGGCTAACGTGGCGCATGATATGGTGGTCAGCGTGCATCAACCGATTTTCACGGCGCTGTTTGGTACCGAATATCGCTACAGTGGCGCAGGCGTAGGCTATCAAGTTGCCAGCATTATTGGTGGTGGCTTTACCCCAATGATTGCTGCCTCTTTAGTCATTTGGGGCAATGGTTCTTGGCATTATGTGGCTATTTATCTTGCAATTGGGTGTTTGCTCACTACACTTGTAGCAGCAACGATGCCTAAATCACAGGAATAAAATCATGGCAGTACAACGTTTACATGTTTCACAGCGTTTCTCTGAAATTGCAATCTCAGGACAATTGGTGCATTTAGCAGGACAACTTGCCAATGACACTAGCTTAGATATTCGTGGACAAACTCAGCAAACTTTAGATATCATCGATCAATTTTTAGCAGATGCAGGTACAGATAAATCCCATATTATGTCTGTGACTATTTATCTTAAAGATATCGAACAAGATTATGACGCGTTTAACGAAATTTGGGATGCTTGGGTTGCTGATATACAAGCACTACCTCGCACCTGTGTAGAAGCCAAGATGTATCAGCCTGATGTTTTGGTTGAAATGACCGTCGTTGCAGTAAAACCTGAATAAAATCTACATCGGGGCATGGCTCAACTGATAGCGTTTGTCCCGATGCTGCGTTTCAAACTGCTGATCATGCAAAATATGCGCATTTAAAAAATCACGCTTGAGTTCACTGAGCTCGGGTAAATACGGATAGCGCAATACTTTGTACCCTGCCATTTTTAATAGATCATCTTGATATTGGGCATTCTTGAGACGCTTTAAACCGTGCATTTCATTTAAGCCCACCACAGCAATAATATGATGATGTTGATCAAGTAAAACAAAATCGGCCACCATATTACGGTATTTATATCGCGTTCTTGGATATTTGGTGGTGAGTAAAGCATCAAAAGATACCTGTGCCAAAATATGTTGTTCAGGTAACAATGTTTTTAAGCGACTATAAATCAATTGCTGTTGCGGACTAAAGATCGCACGTTGTTTTAAGACACTGTCACTGGGGCGATGAGTTAGCGCAATCTGATTGAGCAATAGCCCTAAGCATCCTAGGACAAGAATGCCAATCAGTATATACATCCACATTTCTATTTCCCTAATTGTTATATTTTATTCTTTTGTGGGACTCAGACCAAAATCTGAGTTGGATACAATTCCTTTGTATGCTCACCAATTTAGCTACTTTTTAACCCGCTCACAAGACGTTTTTCACCACAAAAGCTGTAATTCCGATAAAACAGTCATTAAAAAAGGACGCCTCAGCGTCCTTTTTTAATTATGCGATTAAGCACGTGATTTAGGTTTAGATTTAGCCTTTGGCTTGCCACTAAATGGCTTTTTACTATCGCCTGTTTCACGTGGTGGTAAACCCGTGTGTTGGGTTAAGATTTGCCCACGTTCAGGACGCTTCTTGGTATTTGAAGGACGTGACTGCGTATTACGTTTAGCTGAATCGCCTGCCACACTTGAGTTCTTCTTACGTGCTGATTTGTATTCACCTTCAACACTTGCAGGCTGATAGGTTGGAATCAAATGCTGTTTTGAGTTACCAATTAAATCTTGGCGCCCCATTTCACGTAAAGCATCACGTAGCATTGGCCAGTTATTTGGATCATGGTAACGTAAGAATGCTTTATGCAGACGACGACGTTTTTCACCTTTTACAATGTCAACTTGCTCGGTATAACGCGCCACTTTTGCAAGCGGGTTTTTACCGGTGTAGTACATGGTGGTTGCTGTTGCCATTGGTGATGGGTAGAAAGTCTGTACTTGGTCAGCACGGAAACCATTCTTCTTCAACCAAATCGCAAGGTTCATCATGTCATAGTCGGTCGTACCCGGATGTGCTGCAATAAAGTAAGGAATAAGGTACTGTTCTTTACCAGCTTCTTTACTAAAGCGATCAAACATTTGCTTAAAGCGGTCGTAAGTCCCAATCCCCGGCTTCATCATTTTATTGAGTGGGCCTTTTTCAGTATGCTCAGGCGCAATCTTTAAATAACCACCCACGTGATGGGTCACAAGTTCTTTAACATATTCAGGGTTTAAAACCGCTAAATCATAACGTAAACCTGAACCAATTAAGATTTTTTTAATGCCCGGTAAGCTACGTGCTTTACGATACAACTGCGTTAACGGCGCATGATCAGTATGTAAGTTTTGACATACACCTGGGAATACACACGACGGTTTACGACAGTTTTTTTCAATTTCAGGATCTTTACAGGCCAAACGGTACATGTTGGCAGTAGGACCACCTAAATCCGAAATAATACCGGTGAATCCAGGTGCAGTATCACGAATCTTTTCCACTTCACGTAAAATTGATTCTTCAGAACGGTTTTGAATAATACGCCCTTCATGTTCTGTAATTGAACAGAAGGTACAACCCCCAAAGCAACCCCGCATGATGTTCACCGAGAACTTGATCATATCAAAAGCTGGGAAACGTGCATTGCCATAAGCTGGATGTGGTAAACGTGCATAAGGCAAGTCAAAAACATAGTCCATTTCTTCAGTGGTCAATGGAATTGGTGGTGGATTCAACCATACATCACGTTCGCCATGTTTTTGTACCATGGCACGTGCATTACCTGGATTAGTCTCTAAATGCAAAATTCGGTTGGCATGCGCATATAAAACAGGGTCAGTTGACACTTCTTCATAGGCTGGTAAACGAATTACAGCCAATTCACGTGCTGGCAACTTATGTTTAATGGCTTTTGAAGATGGCTGTAACTGTACAATCTGGGTGTTTTCATCCAAATTATCGCCTTCATGCACAATTGGATTGGCCACAACTTCTTTTTGGAAACCTTGATATTGGCTTAGGTCTTTGCCCTGCTCAATTTCACAGCCTTCTAAATCTTCAGTCATCACATAAGGGTTGATGATTGGATCAACACGACCGACCGTATCAACATCATTAGAGGCAATTTCAACAAATTTTGCTTTAGAAGCACGGTTATGCTTATTAATAATAAATGCTGTACCACGAACGTCTGTGATTTCGTGAATTTTCTCACCGCGTGCTAAACGATGCATGACCTCAGTGATCGAGCGCTCACCGTTACCATACATCAAAAGATCAGCTTTAGAGTCCATCAACACCGAACGACGGACTTTATCTGACCAATAATCATAATGCGCAATACGACGTAGCGAAGCTTCAATCCCCCCTAATAGTACAGGCACATCAGGATACGCTTCACGTACACGTTGGCAATATACAGTTGCCGCACGGTCTGGGCGTTTATTTGGTTGATTATCAGGAGAATATGCATCATCAGAACGGATTTTACGGTCTGCGGTATAACGGTTAATCATGGAATCCATGTTACCTGCTGTTACACCCCACGCAATATTGGGCTTGCCCAAGACACGGAATGCTTCAACATCTGTCCAGTCTGGCTGCGCAATAATACCCACACGGAAGCCTTGTGCCTCTAAGGTACGACCAATAATGCCCGAACAGAATGATGGATGATCGATATAAGCATCACCGCACACTAAAATAAAATCACATGAGTCCCAACCGAGTTGATCCATTTCCTCGCGTGACATCGGCAAAAATGGCGCAGGTTCAAAACAAGACGCCCAATATTTGTCGTAATCAAACAACGCGGTTGGCGCTGTCTGCATGGTATAAGCAGTAGACATGGCTAGCAATTCTCGGCTGGCAGATGATAGGAGATCTAAAAATAAGATCAAAGATGAAAGCCGAGCATTTTACCACGAATTAGCCAAGATTTGCTTGATTATAATTTATACAAAACCCTGCAATTAATTCCTGGGTCGTTTAATTCTACTGAGGGGCTTTTAATTGCCAAGCAATCGCCACGCCCAGAATTAACAGACTTGACACACCTACAATTAAACCCAGCCAACCTGCTGTTTCCCACAGCATGCCACTACTGCTTCCCAAAATACTTGAACCCATATAATAGCTAAACAAATACAGCGATGAACCTACTGCTCGATACTGTAAAGCCTGTACTGCCACCCAGCTACTGGTAATAGAGTGTGCTGCAAAAAAGGCAAAGCTAAATAAAAGCAACCCCAACAGTAAAATCCACAAAGATTCACTCAACATTAAACTTACCCCCACTAACATCAGCAGCAACATCATGGGTAGCACCCGATCACGGCCAAACTGATTACCCCACTGAGCAGCACGCGGTGAACTATAAATGCCAGCCAAGTAGGTTAATGACAACACACCGATCCACACTTGCGATAAATAAAATGGTGCTTGCAGTAAGTGATAACTCATATAATTAAAAACACTGACAAAACACCCCATGAGGATAAAACCTTGCAAAAATAGCAACCTTAACTTCTGATCTGCAAAGCTGTTTTGAATCGAGCGACTAAAGCGCTGCCATTGCATAGGGTAAGGGGTAAAATGCTTAGAGTTTGGCAGTAAATAATAGAAACTTATCGCAATGCCCAAATTAATCACCGCAATCAGCAATGTCGTGCTTTGCCATGAAATAAAATCAACCAGTACTCCGGCAATTAAACGGCCACTCATTCCCCCAATCGCAGTGCCTGAGATATATAGGCCCATCGCTAAGCCTACATCTTTTTCTGCAATTTCTTCGCCAATATAGGTCATGGCAACTGCGGCGACACCGCTCACCGCCAATCCAATGAAAACTCGACTGGCTAAGAAAAATGTCCAATACGGTAAAATAGCACTTAACATTAACAAAAATGCTGCTGCAAATAAGCCACTGAGCATTAATGGTTTACGGCCAAAGCGGTCAGAGAGCAAACCACTCAACAATAAGCCAAGGGCAAGGGCAACTGTAGAAAATGAAAGTGGGAAACTACTCTGTGTTGCAGAAACGATAAAAAAATCTGCCAAAAGTGGCATCATAGGTTGCACACAGTACAAAGAAGAAAAAATTGCAAAGCCAGCCAAAAATAAAGCATATAACACTGCTCTAAATGCAGGACTACCATACTCAATATAAGAACTGCATACGTGCTGCTGCGACATAGAATCTCCCTAAGCTGTATGGAATATAGGTCCGTTTCAATTAAGCTACAGTTTTGATACAAAAACACCGAGTGCTGTCGCATTGAGTTTTTTTATTAATATGTGATACATACATCACATAATTACTTAGATAATGCTAAGTCTATTTAAAAATTCTCTTATTTTTTATTAACTTATAAAAATTAAAGCCACAAGCCTTTTTCAATACTCAGAGATATTTACATTGATAAATATGAGAAAAATGCTAGATTAGAGCAAACGATGATCATAGATCTAAACAAGATTTTTATGATAGCACGTAGATTTAGATAAAAAATTTCTTAAGGGGAAAATCATGGCAAAAGTTACTCTAGATAGCTTGAGCGAGATCGACGGTTTTGTTGCAGCAGCGTTAGTAGACAGCGAAAGTGGTCTAGCACTTGCCACTAAAAATACATCTAATATTGATTTAGAATTGGCAGCAGCAGGTAACACAGAAGTGGTACGTGCTAAACGCAAGGTTGCTAAAGCACTCAGTCTTGACGATACTATTGAAGATATTTTAATTACTTTGAGTAAGCAATATCATTTGATCCGTCCACTTGAATCCAATGACAGCTTATTCTTATATCTTGTTTTAGACCGTTCTAAAGCTAATCTTGCTATGGCACGTCATGAACTTAAAGGTTTTGAACGCGAACTTGATTTTTCTTGATTCGCTTAAAGTGAAGCAAACTTAAGTTTGCTTCACCTCTCCTCCCTGTCACATAGGCTTATCGTGAACAAGCAACTTAATATTTCTGTCTTTGGTTTAAAACTCACTACAATCGATGAACTCAAACGTATTATCGAACGTCTTTTACCTAAAGAGTACAGTGTCAATTGGACTAATATTAATGATGCCACTTTAGATATATTGCTCATTAGTCATTTATTTTATGACTTGCCTAACATTGTTACTATTCGTCAGCGCCCGAATTTAAAAACCCTTAAAATTGCTCATGATCCGCTGATACAAAGCCAAGTGATTCAAAGTACTTTTTATCTACCAATTGAAGAAAAAGCTCTTAGCTTTTGGTTTGAACAACATATTTTAGGTCAAAGCAGCAAGTCTCATTCATCCTTAGCTCATCTTGATCAAATCACTGATCAGCTACAACAATCGCTGCCCTCTAGCCAACCACAACACCATAAAGTAGATGAACTGTTTAAACAGTTACAAAGCACTCAAGCTGTCGATGAAATTCAAAATACGCCTATAGCAACAACACCACACAGTCATTATCCAATTCAAGAAAATATTGTACTTAAAAAAACGAATAAAGCTCCTGATTTTCAAGAAGAAATTAAAAAAGCCTCACAGCAGATAATTGAACCCGCTTTTGTACCAACGCCAAGTGTACTTACAGGGGCTTTATTTTATGAAAGCATTCACTATAAATACTTTGAAAACTTGCAACAAAAACTATGGAACAGCACAGATTATCGTCAATGTATTTTAATTGCCGGCGATACCAAAATTGCCTTAATTGATAAGCCCAATAATCAATTTTGGTTAGCCAATGGTTTGACCACAGTTGGACAAAGTAGTATTCATATACAACATGCAGATTTAAATAACGTCGTGCGTTTTTGTCATAAGAATAAAGCTTATGATCTACAATATGGTCTATGGAATTTTGTGTGGCAAAATGTGGGGACCCTAGTACCGAGCTATACGGGTTATTATCGTCTAAAATATTGGCCTCAACCGCTACAACACAAAGACCAAAAAGATATTTTCAAAATTGCTGCCTACTTACAACATGGCGCACATTTAGATTATATTCATGAACATTCAGGTATTCCTTTAACGTTCATTTATCGCTTTATATTCACTGGTTTAGTCAGTGACAGCATAGAAGCCATTACTGAGCAACAAGCTGACCCTCGTTTCAAAAGAATTACAACAAGCGCACCCATTGAACAACCCACCTCTGCATTACGTAATTTTTTTGGAAAATTGCGTAAGAAACTAGGTTTATAACAAGGTTATCTACATGATTCTACAACAATATAAAATTGTATTTGCAGGCGCTATGGGTGCAGGTAAAAGTGCAGCAATTAAAACCATTTCACAAATTGAAGTACTGAGTACCGAAGCTGTTAATACTGATCTTGCCGCCCATCAAAAAAGCTTAACCACCGTAGGTATCGATTATGGTGAAATTTCACTTGAAGATGATATTAAAGTCGGTCTGTATGGTACACCTGGTCAAGAACGCTTTAACTTTATGTGGGGGGTCATCTGTAAAGGAGCTTTAGGTACCATTTTGCTAATCGATCATACTCAAAAGGATCCAATTGAAGCCTTAGAACAATATCTGAGTACCTTCCAAACAATGAGTGATAATATCATTATCGGTATCACCCATATTGACGAAAAAACTCCACATAGCACATCTATTTATCGTCATTGGCAACAGCAACAACCTCATAAATATCCATTATTTTTCGTAGATGCACGTGTTAAAGAAGATGTTTTATTAATGGTGGATGCATTGATCGCCAATGCTGAGGTAAATTTTGTTCATTAAAAAGATTGAATCATTATGCTAGTACAACGTTCAGCACCAGATTACTTAATCAGTTTTGCACATGAAAAGCTAACTACAATTCTAAATGAAGTGAATGGCTTAGAGTATGTCATGCTATGTTCAACTGATGGCTTTGAATTAAGCTCAGTACATAAAAAAAATGTGAAGAATTCCAGTAAGTTAGCTGCAATCAGCAGTTCAATTTTAGCGATGGTGCAGGCCTTTTTGGGTGAAATCAATCTAAATGGTTGTCAAAGTATTACTTTGGATGCAGAAAATGGAAAAGCCTTGATCAGTGCTATACCAAATCAGAAGTATCCAATGCTAATAGTAGCCATTACCAGTAAAGATGTGATGCTAGGACATCTCTTAATCGAAGTTAAAAAATGCAGCCAAGAAATTGCAGAAGCTGATCAAAGCAATAGCCATTAAATTAAAAGCCCAATCGGGCTTTTTTTACATTTATAAATGGTAATTTTTTTATAGGCGAAAAAAAATCCCCCGATCAACGATCGAGGGATTTTTAGAATAATGAGCTGGCGATGACTTACTCTCACATGGGTAACCCCACACTACCATCAGCGCTAAGAGGTTTCACTTCTGAGTTCGGGAAGGGATCAGGTGGTTCACTCTTGCTATTGTCGCCAGCACAACTTGGATGCTTACTCATCAGGTCTTACAAATGCCTAACTTTCGTCAAATGAGTTATTAACAGGATATATCTGAGTCGTCTATTTTGTTCG